>NZ_CP054059.1:600000-900000 GCF_021057185.1 Candidatus Absconditicoccus praedator | reverse complement strand
TGTTCATTTTAGTTTGTCAAGCTGTCTTGTTGATACATAATTGTAAAACTTGGTTATTTGCTCACTGTTAGCAAACAACTCAAATTTGGGTCTAAATTCCATATTTATATACTCCAATGCTTGAGGTACTGAGTCTTTATGTGTATATGCTTCAGAAAAAAAAGCAAGACTATGCCAAAAATACATAAATTTTGTATATGGTTGATCATTTCCAGTATTTTTACCTTTTTCCAAATTCTCCAATATTATAGGTCTAACATACTCTGGTATCTGAATCATTTACTCAAAAATTAAAAAATAAATTTAATTTTTATACTAATTATTTTGGGCTAAAATGCAAATTTTTATTCAAATATTTGTGGATCATCAATTCCTATCCAAGAAATCCATCCATCAGTTCACTGATAGTTTGTTTGATACCAAGCTTCACCTTCACTATAAGCATAGTCAAATATTTGAATATACTCTCAAGAAGGTATAGTAAGCAATCTTTGATTGCTGGTACCTGGGCCGTCTCTTAGGTTTATATTTACTACTGTAACTACCTCTATTTGTGCTTGTCAATCAGACTCATCTATTTGTTGATGCACTTCTTCTTGTTCTTCAGAAATTTCTATTTGTTCTTCTTCATCTTCTGTATCTTCTTCATCAATATCGTCTTCTTCTGTTTGCTCTTCTTCATCTACAGCATCTTCTTCATCAATATCGTCTTCTTCTGTTTGCTCTTCTTCATCTTCAGTGTCTTCTTCATCAATACCATCTTCTTCTGTTTGCTCTTCTTCATCTTCAGTGTCTTCTTCATCAATATCGTCTTCTTCTGTTTGCTCTTCTTCATCTTCAGTGTCTTCTTCATCAATACCATCTTCTTCTGTTTGCTCTTCTTCATCTTCTGTATCTTCTTCGTCAATATCATCTTCTTCTGTTTGCTCTTCTTCATCTTCTGTATCTTCTTCGTCAATATCGTCCTCTTCTGTTTGTTGATGATCAGAATCATGCATATCACCTATTTCATTTCTAAGGTTTTCAAGATGGAAAACTATTCACTCATCCGATCATTCACTTTCTAAAAATTCTTGTTTATCAAATGATTCAAACTCTTTATCCACACTCAAAAGAAACTTATCAAGATTTTGTGGATCTTTTTCTATTTTATAAGATAGCACTCTTTCAAGTTGTTGATAATCAAAATCATTTATTCAATTTTTTGAATGAATTGAATCATCAGAAGATAAATATATAAAAAACACACTAGTTATTACAAATAAAAGTATCACAAAAAAGTAAGAATATCTAAGAATGAAATTTATTTTTTGTTGTTTTTTGTAATTTTTCATCAAATCAGAAATCAATATATTTTTGAGAGGTTTTCATACATTTTTGTGTATTATTATACCAGTAGTTCAAGAATCAGATTGTGATATTGCCGACTTCAATTCTTCTATTTTTTGATCTAAATTTGATGAATCAATTCTAATAAAACTACTATCTATCAAAAACTTATTGTTTTCCAAGAAGTCTCTTAACTCTTTTGTCCTTTTATTTAGATCTTTCAAAACTTCTTTATCCATTTTTGAAAATATAATTCTTAAATTTAATTTTTATTAAAGTATATTATAAACAATTTTGACATTTTATCAAATAATATTGAAATTACAAAAAAATAACACTTATGTTTATGACAAAAATATTTATAATTAAAAATAATAAGTAAGCAACAAATGTATCACAAAAAAACTAAAAAGAAAAACACTTCAAAGTGCAAACAATGGAACTGTTTTGGTTTTCAAAATAAATAATCATACCAATAATGTTATCATAAAACAGCCCATAATTACCAATATCGCCTGTATTTCACCAAAATTGAAGAAAATATATGATACAAGAAATACTATTATGTAAAAATACAAAAACAAATCATATACTCACATTCACCATATTCTCCAATATTTTCATATAGTTTTGATCTCTCACACAAATATCTCCCACAAATCCATCACAAAAATCATCAAAAAACCCAAAATCAAAACAGAAGTTATCAGCCAATCTCCAAACAAATAATAATAAAATACAATATTTGCCAAAACAAATAAATAAAAAGTATACAATTTTATAAGATGATATTTATAATCTTCATATCAAATCAATCCCAAAACAAAAACATAAAACACATAAAAAAGGTACAACATACAATTGAATATTACAACATAAAAATATATTTATATTAGTCTGAATTTTTCTGCTGTATTTTTTCTTGTAAGAAAGATTCTAGCTTGTATACATTTTCTTCATCCTCAGAAAGTCTTTTTATCATAAGCTTCCCAATCTCATCAGCTTCTACTCATGCAAACCTACTTTCTTGTGTTATTGATTCATCCATAGTATCTTCTGTAGGAGGATTCACAAAAAAATATCATATAAGAACAATAAAAATTAAAATCAAAGAAAAATACATAAACCTTACTATCCAATTAATTCTTTGTTGTTTTTTGCTCTTTGATACCAAATCATTCACAAGAATACTATACAATGGCTTTCAAACATCTTTATTCAATAATATCAATTCTACATCTATATTATTCTCCTGGACAAGATTTTTAATTTTTTCTAACTTGGAATTAATATTTTTTTTGTCAACAAAATCATATTCTGTATCTATTACATATTCTTCGTTATTCAATATTTTCTCTAGTTCTTCAATTTTTTTGTCTAAATGATACAATAGTTTTTCATTCATTTTATATATGTTTTCTATAAATTAATTTTTGTCTTCAAAACTATCAAGATATTCGCTTATTTTTTCTAAAGTAGCAATTCTTGATTCAAAACTATATTCATCTATTTTCACATTATCAAATGTCAGGTATCATTCAAGAAATCCAACAAATGATTTATATAAAATATTGTTGGAGTATCAAAGATATTTATAAATATTACTAAATTCGCTCTCTCTTTTGTTCAAAAACAAACCTAGCATATCTCAAGTAAGAATTTCATAATAAAGCTGAGGTTTGGCTTTTTCAGAATATGATTTTAGTGGGGTCAATCATTTTTTGAAAGCCTTTTTGATAAGACTTCAATAGAGTCTTTTCATTTCTTGCTCTTCTTCTGTAAGGTCATCACTATTCAATCTAAATCTTGAAAAAATTTCATTCAACAACTCTTCTTCTTCATCTGGATGATAATAGATACATTCTTCCCAAGGTGCTTTTTCTGTCATCAAAGGTATCTGCACAATAGAAGTATTTACAGCACCAAATACATCTTTCCAGTTAAGATCAGCTTTATTACTATAATACTCAAGCATAGACAAGAAACTTTCTGCTGTTCATACGTGAAATGTACTTACTACCGGCAGTGAGTTGGCAACCTCATTGAAAACACCAAAAACATCATATGTTCTAAGTTCTCAAAACAGACACATATCAAGATCCGCTCTCTTAATTCACATTATTATGGCTTTGTAGTCTTCAATATCTTCATCATCTACCTCTATCTGTTTAAGATAATAATCGTATCATTCTATCGGATTTTCAATCATGAGTATATTTTTGTTTTCTCATTTTTGTCTATAAAACTCATAAAATTTCAACAAAATATTTTTCAAAGATGTACTCTTCCATGAGTTAGTTTTTCAGTTAATCCAAAAAGTTCACTTTGTAGAACTCACCAATTTTGAAAACACCATATCAATATCTTGCTCTTGATACCCAAGAGGAAAGTCTATATCAAAGTGCTTAAGTTGACGATTCACATCAAACCAAACTTTTGAGTTTGTGTTTTCTTCATCTATTATATACTCTTTCACATCTACTCATGATTTGTCTTCTAGTTCTTCTATATCATAAGGTATTCACTCAACTTTTCTAAAATTTAGAAAATAAATTCAGTTTTTTCTTACTATCAAAACTCTATATGTAAATCTTCAAACTTTTACATTTGTTACTGTAACAACTCAAGAAAGCTTTCATCCCAAAGTAATTATATCTCAATCTAAAACATTAATATCAAAGTCAGATATATTTTCAAAGTTTATTATTTTATACTTTCTTTTGTGTCTTACAGAACAGTTCACCTTGTGAGGATTCATCTCATCTGCATAAAAATAAGTTATATTCAAATCTCAAAAATCAAGATTGGTCATATTATTACATAGGTATGTAAGAAGAAAAGGATTTTTAATTTCTGACAATCAATAAACTCTTGTATTTCTATAATCTTCTATTTCTTTTTTCTTTTTTGAAAAAAACTCATTAGAAACTACTATTACCTTGTAGTTTTTCTTTCATTTTACAAAAAAGGAAAATGTTCTTATATTTGCAAGATTTAGGTCCATTCTTGTAGTATATATATAGTACATTTCACCATCTTTTATGAGTACGAAAGTATCCTTAAGATAAAATTCCGATCTTTTGTAGTCATCAAATTTATAAAGATAATATGCCTCATTTTTTATTTTATCTGTAATAGCTACATTGAATGATTCATATCTTTTTTTAATATCTTTCATTATAGAATCAAAGTCTTTATTTTCATCCTCAACATTATTTTCCCAAAATTTTTCAAACTCAAACCCCACAAAACTCACATTGAAACATTTCAAAAGTATGTCTTCAGAAAGTTCTTTGGAAAAAATAAAATTTGTCTTATTGGCATTCAAATAAGATTTCATGTTTAACAGTTCCTCATCTGTTCAAGAATACAAGTTTATTATAAAATCTGTATATATATTTATGAAAAATTTTTCACTTGTTTGTAATGTCCTCCTAGGCACTATCATATAGTTAATTTTCATATTTTCTTTCAGGATTTCTTTTATGCTTTCTGTCAGCTTCTCCTTAAGTGTTTTTTCTTTCTTTTTTAAAAGACCAGTTACCATGCTTTATTATTTAAGTAATTTAAATATATTTTTTTAGTCAAACTAAATAAATTTTTTATACAAACTACAAATATTATAACAAAAAACTACTGATTTGTCAAAAAATATTATTCATTTCCATTTATTTATAATTAAATTATAGTTTAAAAATACACTAGCTAGCTAAAATAATATTTGAATATTAGCCAAGATAGAATATAGATACAGAATAAATAACTGCAAATATTCATACAATTATCATTACAAAATCAATAATATTTATTTCTGAAGATGTTAGTTTTATCACATCTTTTTCAAGATTATTTATTTCTTTTAATTTGTTGGACATTCACACATTGAAAACCTCAGTAATTTTTGACTCTTCTGCTTTCATTTCCATTTTACTAAGCAAAAACTCTTTTATGGTATTAAAAAGTACAAAATCAGTATACAATAGATAAGCCAAAGTCAAATTCATAAAATAAAAAAACCACATCATGAAAACTAAATCCATAATTGACACCAAAAAAATAAACACTAAAAATGTGGCTCACATATATAGTGTATAAAATATTTTATCTTTTCCTCACTTTGTCCTCAACACCAGATAAACAAATCAGAAATTAGTTAGTATAGTAGCTATAGTCAAAATTTCAAACATATCTTCCAAAATCTTAAATAATAAATCTTAGAGTGCAGAAACAAGCACAGGGAATATCATACCAACCACAATCAAAGTAATAACTATATAAAGCATCAATCACATCATATTGGTAAATTCTTTCAAGCTCTCAAGCTCTTCTTCAAAATTCATCTTCAAAAGATTACAATAAACCTGATTTTTCTCTATCACATCCTTGAAGAATGTGTATTTTTCTTTTACATCTTCATTTTGAACTTTTATCAAATTTTTGAAATCATTTATTATATCTTGCTTAAGAAACGGATTTCTTATATATATATCAACTTTGGGATTTTCCAAGAAAAACAATAGTCATGCAAACTCATCTTTATCCATATAATCATAAATATTTACAAAGATATTGTAAAACTCATCTTTTAGTCTAATATATCATATTTCAGGATCTTTAGTTGGTCATTTATAAATATAATGCTTCAAAATCATAGCATATAATGCTTCTTTATACTTCAACAACACATAATACTTGGAAAAATTATACTCCATCAAAGGCAAATGTTTTATATACTTGAAGAAAAATATAGAAAATGCAACAAAAAACACTAAACCTGTAAGAAAAATATTATAATCATAAAAGAAAAATACCGAGTCAAGATTTACCTGTATATCTTCTGTATCCAGTTCGTGAAACTGACGACCAACTATATAAACAATGAAAAACAAAACTGCTATAAACACAAAAAATGTAATTCATTTGGTCTTAAAAAGCTTTGCATATTCTTGATCTATCCTTTTGAAAACCATTCAACTATCAAGTTTTATTTTAAGGTAATTAATAAATTCTTTATTAATATCAAAATTTAGGATATTATTTGTTTCTCTATCAAAAATAGTTTTATTGTGCTCCTGATCGTCAGTAATATAAAGCATAGCACTATTTTTTAGATGATCAGGATCTATAATTGATATAAACTCAAAAATTTCATCTCTTCTTTTAATCAACAAAAAATATAAGTTTTTATAGTATCTAACCTCATCATATTTCAGAACTATATACTGATAGATAAAATTAATATCTTTTAGAGAAAAACTCTTCACTTCGTCTTCTTTATTTTTCCAAAACATTATACTAATAGATAATTGTCCTAAATCTAATTGCTTCCAAAGTTACATAAATATCTCACATCAAATTCAAAAAAAAATACATTGTTATGAAAAAAAATATCATAAACAACAAATTGGTAAACAAATCTTCTGGAGTCTCTCACAAATTCATATTTTTTATTTATATTTATAAATATAACCTGACATAATTATATTTATTTTAGAAAATTTTGCAAAAATAAAAAAGAGCCACATAAAAATGTAGCTCTTTTCTTAATAATTTTTTGTTTTAGTTGAACACATTATACAAGTTACTATATTCAATATCGATATTTCACCTATCTGGTCATACAGATATAGAACAATCTCTAGAATAATCAGCCACAATATTATTCATTTGCTCCAAATCATCAAGTCATTGATACTCCTCACCTTCAAAAAATTCTACTATTTTTGAAAGCTTATCAGCTTCAATTTCAGAATCATTTTTACCAGAAATATCTGCATTAATATTTTTTGTATCTCATTTGTGACCTGCTATCAATTCTCAGTTCTTTGTAAGAATAAGATAACTTACTTGGAAATCTTCGTCGTATTCATAAACTGGCTTGTATTCCAAAGTTTCAATTGTCAACTCTTCATCTGGTATATACTCTATTTTAACTAGTTCTAGAGCTGACTCTTCTGATTCATCTTTTCATTTACCTCAATCTTCTCATTCTCAGTCATCTTCATCATCTTCGCCATCTCAACAACTAATATCAATAGAACCTTGATTATCATTTTGATCGCCTAATATCGTTATATCACTTTGTGCACCTCAAGTCTCTTTAGTTAAATCTCCTCCTACATTTACATCACCTTCTATAGTTACAGATGCATTACCTGAAGGCTCAATAGCCAAATCACCTCCTACATTTACATCACCTTCTATAATTAATTCACTTCACGCTCATCCACTAGGTTCAATAGTTAAATTACCATCTACACTATAACCCTTTTCTATATTCTCTAAGGAATCAATAGTTTGATCATCAGTTTTACAAATACCCTCTGATATCTCAGATTCTGACTCAACATCTAACTCAACATCTATTTGATTGTCTTCAAAATTATTATTTCCATATTGAATATTTTCTACATCATCTTCGATCAAAATTCAATATTCATTATTTATCAAATCATTTCATGCAATTTCAACATTTGTTGTAACATATGTACCATAGTTATAAGTTCATGTTACTCTCACTCATGAATTATCGTTATTTTTAGAAGTATTATTTTCTACAGTAACATAATGAGATTTATAAATCAGTATACCGTCACCTGCAGGAGTTTCTCAATCTATATTTGTCACTCAATCTATTGTATTGTCAGCTACTCTAGAATTATATGAATCATCCTTTTCTCTATTTACTTTGTATATTAGTATACCATTTCATTTTGTATCAGTTATATCATTTCAAACTACATTAGCTTCGTCAATATCATCATCATAATAATCATGACTACGCACCTCAATAGCAGCTGCATGATGACCATTATTTCGTAAGTTTCAAGATAGTTCATTATCATAAATATTCATAACACCACCACCTGAAGTTACATTCAAAGCATATATTCATCTTTCTTGATTATCTTTTATCTTTGAATTTTTTATATCTCAATATGCATAAAATGTTATACCATCTCAATTATTTCCAATAGATTCTGAATTTTCTATTAAAGCATTTCTATAACCTATCACTCTGATTCAATCATTTCAATTATCTTTAGAAATAATATTATATATTTCAATATCATCTAATATAACAGTATCTGTATATGCATAAAGTCCTCTGTTGCCAAAGTTTTGAACTTGTAAATTTTTTAATGAAATATTATCTGAATTCTTAATCTCAATACCATGATTTGAATTATCTGTTCAATCTAATATTGGTATATCATTCTCATCAAGTCAAATTAATGTCAAATTTGATATTCAATCAATTTCTAAATTTTCTTGATAAGTTCATGATTCTACGCATACAAGATAACCTTCTTGTGCATCATCTATTGCATCTTGAATTGATTCGCCTTCTGATACAGTTATATCACATTCATCTTCTCAGGCATCTTTATCATCTTCTTCAAAATACAAATTCATAACTCAATCTTCTACAACAATTTCATCACCACTACATTCAAAACCTTCTGCATCTATCTGATCATCTATACTGCTACAATCAAGATTCCCTGATAGATCAGTAAGTTCTTCAACCCCCATTATCTTATTATCACCACCTAATTTTCACTCTAAACTATCTCCATCTACTTTTGCATTTTCATGCATTTCCTTACCTCCAGTCCATGTTTGTTTTTCAAAAGAACCATTTTCAAAACTTACTCTAAAGTCTCAAACAGTACTATCTGTCTCTGCAAGCAAATTATCTCAGTCAAATTCAAAATCTCCATCCACATCATCTTCATCAATTTGACTTGAATCAATATTTTTTATTTTACCAACTCCAGAATATTCTTCTCAAGGAGAAACAGACAGTTCATTTCAGTCATTATCTTCAAAATCCATATCTTGAGCATCAGATATATCTTCTCCTACCCTAGTCCATTCTGGAGATTCATCACCTTCTGTTTCATACTTAATTGATGTAATATCCCAATCCTCCATACTTGTACAGCCGTGCTGAGGATGTTTATTTTCAAATGTTACAGTCATTTCACCACCATCCTCAGCTGTCAAATCAAATTTTCTTCAATCATCATCTACATCATTACACTCAAAATCATCATTTGTTCTATAATAGTTTTCCAACATTTCACAACTAAAATAACTTCATCACATTTTCCTAAATTGGAAACTGGAAACTCAATTAGCTTCAAATTCTCAGTCATCTCCATTATTTTCACAATAAGATCAAATTTGATTTCTATCAAAAATCAAATCATCAGCTGAATCGTATAATTCTAATCTATTATTCTGATCAGAGTTGTTTGGATTTATACGAATATCTCATTTCCATTGAAATCATCATTCTTTTATATCTTTCACCATACTACCACCAAACACATATCCAAAATCTATATTTGACCTATGAATTCATTGTTCATCTGCTATATCTTGGATATAAGAATCAGTTTGAGAATCGTACACCCTTTCTAATCATCTACTTCCAGGATTTACAAGTATGGAATTGTAATTATGATATTCTTCCAAATCTCATCTAACAAACTCTATCAAATTATCAGTTGTATATTCAGGAGTATATTTATCTCATTTTACAACTCTACAATTATGAGGAGTTAGATCATCAAATTCATGCTGATACTCTTTACTAAAAAAGTTCAATGCCGAAGTAATATTTGTTTCTGCCGACACAGTACTACCTACACTATCTTTTCCTAATACATCCACAAAACTCACTTCTTCTATAGCAAATCAGTCTCATGCAGAGCTAAAATGCAATGCAAATATGGTCATTAGTATCAAAAACACTAGCATATTACTTATTATAGATATCATTTTTTTGTTTTTAAAAAGTAAATTATTTTTGTTTTTATTTTTTATGATATAAATCTATTTTTGTTCACAATAATTTTATTGTTTATTTTTTGTTTGTCAACACCAAATTAATCTTTATAATCATGTCATCTTAATTCAAAGCTACCAGTTCAGTAATTTGGTAGTCATTCTATACTACACTCCCCATCTGCAAGATCAAAAGTTTCATAACTACCCATACTTTCAAAATTCTTTTTTAGAATAATATCACTCCATTCAATATCTCATACCACATCCCAATCTCAATTTGGAGTTAGTCAATCTTGATCAGATCGTTCGACCCCTCACATATCCAACATCAAATTGTTGTAATTGTCAATCAAAAATACAAATCTATTATCCCAACTTCGCAAATGATAATCATCTTCGTCATCATAATTTTCAACTTCAAAACCTACAGACCGATCTCAAATTAAAGGATCTTCTATCTCTAATCTCATCCCATCTTCTTCAAAATCTTGAGCAAAAGGAATTTCAAGATTATCAGTTTCTAAAATTAGTTTATCTCCATTAGCATCAAATTTGTAATTGAAACCATAATCCAAATGCTCTTCAGATATCTGAAAATGTATTTTTTGATCATAAAGATCAATTTTTATTTTATCTGTATCATCAGAAGACTCTAATTTTATTTCATAACCCAAACCATCCAAACCATCCAAATCATCAAATTCTATCTCTATTTTGTCCGACTCTCTAAGTGTATTTTCCAATTGAGGCTGATCATCCAAATCATCAAAATCTATATCACTTCCATCTTCATCGCTCAAACTATAAATACCATCGTCTTCCAAATCTATGTCTTCTGACAAAAAATGCAATTTGTTTTGATTGGTATCAACTACCCACAAAAAATCCTGAGTATTAACAATCATTCTACCATCTGCAAACTCTATATTTGAATCAAAATAGTTTTCTTCTATATTATCCTTTTCCTCTACTTCACAATATGCATACAAATATCACAAATAAAGTTTTAATTGTGGCACCCTAATATCTGCTTCTATATCTCAAAAATCATAATAATTTTGTCATTTTTTTATTATTTGATTATTTCATTCAACTACTCAAACACTAATATCATCTGGGAAATATATTGACTCAAATTTTTGATCAAAAAATCTATATTTTTGATCTTTTGGCCTTTCTCTATCTACAAACATAGGTATAGTCAAATTCATATCTGGTCACCCCCTTCCTCACACATTAAAAGGTGTATTCAAAAAAAGATAGTTGATTCTGTCTACTTTATGTCAATCTGGCACATCAGGATAATCAATGAAGAAAGTATTTTCTGATCAAGTAGAATATGTAATAGCTTCTGTCCTTAGCTCTAACTTATCTCTTATCCTGTTTCAATCATCATCTTTTTCTTCAAAAACATCTATCAAAAACTGATAAATATTTACATGTTGAGATTGATAAAAAGAAGAAATAATAGGACCATAACCTATCATCAAAGTACTCATAAAAGTAATGAATAAGAATAATGTTGCAAATAAGTAGTACATTCAAAAACATTTTTAAAATTAAATATATTACCTAAACCATCTTCACTCATAAAATCATGGTCAAGATTCTTTCAGCTCGGCAAGACAGTAAACACTTTTATGCATATTTGCTCATCAGGAATATATATTGTTAGGAGTAGTAGAATCGTCATCATCTACATTCCCACACACCCTTTGAAAATCTCAGCTTCCAAATATATCATCTTGTATATATACTGTATTTTCTGAGTCCTCCATATCTTCTCTATCATCCAAGCTTTTTATATCCAATCAGGTCATGCTCACAAAGTTTATTCAATGATACTCTTCATATTCAGTTAAGAAGATATTGATTATTCGTAAAAAAGTAAAAAACAAAGAAAATATCAAAGTATAGGTAAGCATATAAAATAGCTCAGACATACATAAATTTTATTATATAAATAATTAAAAAATTATACAAAAAAATTTTTTTTTATCAACCAATTATGAAAATTGCTAACTAAATTTATTATATAAAAAAATAACAATCCTATTTTTGAAATCTTACTAAATATTTCTAATTAACTATTAGAACTAAAATTTTATCTAAATAACAGATGATATGATATTAGAGAAGGTCTTTTTAAAAAAATTTAATTAGGAAAGACACAGAAAATCTGAACAAACACTAAATTATAGTTTTAATTGAAAATAATATTGCAATAATTATATTTAATAAAATTTTATATAAATTAAGACTTATATATGGATATTTTTGAGTTTGAAATTCGTTTACTTTCATATAAATGATTAAATGAAAAATATAATCTTAATTTTTCTGAAGAAGAAATAATAAACTTAGTAAAAATTACAAACAAATGAAGTCTAACAAAAAAACTTACTGAAACAACTCCAGAAGAACTAAAACAAATAACTTTTGAAACATACACAAATTACAAAAAAAGCTTTTTAGAAAAGTATTGAGATCAAACAGTTTGACAGTACAACCTCAGAGAATATATAAATCGTTTGGAGTACGAGCTCAAGGTTATCAAAGAAATGTGATACAACACCTATTTTTTGATTGTCCAAGATTATATTAACCGAGCAAGAAAAAATAATATATCTGTATGACCTGGAAGATGAAGTTGATGAGGTAGTTTCCTTGCTTATGCTTTGGGTATTACAGATATAGATCCACTTGATTATGATTTGATTTTTGAAAGATTCCTAAATCCAGCAAGAGTAAGCATGCCCGATATAGATACAGATTTTGAAGATATTAAAAGAGAAGATGTGGTAGAATACACCAAACAAAAATATTGAAGCGAAAAAATTGCTGTTATATGAACATATATGACCATGGCTGCAAAAGCAGCTTTCAAAGATGTAGCAAGAGTTTTTGGTATTGCTTTTGAACAGTCCAACAAAATATCTTGATACATAACAGAAAAAACAATACAAAAATCAATAGAAGAAAACCCGGAACTCCAAGAAACAATAGAAGAAAATGAAAATATTAAAAAAATTCTTGAACTTGCAGCAAAACTTGAATGAACGGTAAGACAAATTTGAGTACATGCTTGCTGAGTTGTAATTGCCCCAGAAGAAATAAGCCAATATACTCCTGTACAATACCCACCTTTACCATGATGAAAGAAAGAACCAGATACAAGCAGGATAATATCACAGTATGACGGACATTTTTTGGAAGATATATGACTTCTTAAAATGGATTTTTTGGGACTTAGAAACCTTAGTATAATTAAAAATACAATTAAAATAATTAAAGCAAGAAAAGAAAAAGAATGAAAAAAATTAGATGATATTTTCAAAAACTACTTTGAAACAATGAATTTTTATCCACCATTGGACGACAAAGAAACATATGAAAAAACCTTTCAAATTTGAGAAACTTCTTGAGTATTTCAGTTTGAATCAGACTGAATGAGGGCCTGGCTTAAAAAACTTAAACCCAACAATATAAATGACATTATTGCTATGGTATCTTTATACCGTCCTTGACCTATGGAATTTATACCATCATATGTTGCAAGAAAACATTGAGAAGAAAAAGTTGAATACATGCCTAAAGAGGTTTATAATGAAATAAAAGAACAGTACTGAGAAAAAGAAGCACAAATTCAAGCACAAAAACTTGAGCAAGACTTATCTCCTTTTATGGATGTAACTTATTGAATTCCTGTATACCAAGAACAGCTTATGAGAATAGTACAAGCAGTGGCCTGATTCTCTCTAGCTGAATCTGACATGCTTCGTAGATGAGTAGGTAAAAAAATAAAAGAAGTAATTGAACAACTTAAAAAAGAGTTTATAGAAAGAGCTACTGAAAAATGATACAAAAAAGAAACTTGTATATATGTGTATGAGAAAATGATAGAACCTGCAGCAAACTACTCATTCAACAAATCACATGCAGCTTGTTATTCATTGATAGCATATCAAACAGCATACCTTAAAGCACATTACCCTATAGAATTTCATGCTGCATTATTAAGATCAGTAGAAGAAGATACGGAGAAACTTGCTAAATTTATTGATGAATTATGAATGAAATGATTTGAAATTACTCCTCCAGATGTAAACAAATCGTTTATTCATGTTGCTGCAATAGATAATAAAGTAAATCTTTGATTTGTTAGTATAAAATGAGTATGAGTGGAAGTAGCAAAAACAATTCAAAAAGAAAGAAAAAACAACTGAGAGTTCAAGAATTTTGAAGACTTTCTAAAAAGATGTAAACTTGCCATAAACAAAAAAAGCCTTGAATCACTAGCAAAATCATGAGCACTTGACAAATTAGAAGACCGCAATACTATACTAGCAAATATAGATAATATACTTAACCGAATCAAAAACTCCTCAAATAACTGATGATGACTTTTTGATATAGAAAGTATGAATGTGTGATTAAATCTTGAACAACAACCCAAAACAGACAAACTACAAAAACTTTTTTTTGAAGAAGAGACTTTTAAAACATTTGTTTCAGGTCATATATTTGATTGATTTTTCAACTATATAAAAGCAAATTTTAATTTTATAAGTATGTTTAAAGAAGTTGAAGATTATGGGCAGTTCAAGATAATTTGATTCATAAAAGAGATGAGAAAAATTAGAAAAAAATGAACATTTGTAACAATTGAAGATGTTAGTTGAAGTATTGATATATTTTTAAAAGAAACCTTAGACCTTAAAAAATATGATATAATAATACTTGAAGGATATAAAGGAAAATCTATTAGTACCAAAAAAATTATTAAGCTTGAATTAGAAGAGCTTTTAGAAAAAGCTAAAAAATCAAACAAATATGATCAATCAGAAAAAATAGTTTGAGTAAGAGCAAAAAGAAATCAATCAACTCAACCTGAACAAAACAAAGAAGACAAAACAAAAGAAGATAAAAGTACGAACCCTCAAAACACAAATATAATCTCCAAAAACGATGATAATACTGACAATAAATCCGAAAAAAAAGAAAAATATTTTGACCCACCAGAAGATATTCAAATAATTTCACAAATCAGCCAAATCATCAAAGAAAATCCTTGAGACAAAGAAATTTATATTTGAACAAAAAAAGTAAAATTATCAGAAAAATGAGTTCAACAAATAAAAAATGTGTTGAAAAGTTAAATATATTATTTATATTTTGTATGATTTATACTTAAAAACAAAAAAATGAAAAAAGCTAAATTCTTTATTTGAGCCTTTCTGGTTGGACAAATTGCTACTTTATTTTACAAAGATCAAAATTTTAAGAAAAAGTTTAATGAAGTAGAATGATTAGAAAAAGTAAAGTTATTATTCAATAATGTTGTAGATTTAAATAAAAAAATCTTTTTTGATATAAAAGAATTTGATTATGAATGAACATATTATGAACTCAAAGACATACTTAACAATGAAATATCAAAAGCAGATGAAAAAATAAAACAATTAAAAGACAAAGCAGATGAAATTAATAAAGAAAAGATTATTCCAGTATTAGAAGAACTAGAAAAAAAAGCAGATTATGTACAAAACAAGTTATATGCTTCATATCATGATTTGGATGATAAATATGATTTAGAAAGTAAGTATTATCAGCTAAAAGAAAAAATTGAAGAAATAAGAAATAAAGTGAAATAATTTAATTAATTAACTGAGTGTTATGCTTTTTGATTTCAATTCTTTTATAGAAGACTTAAGACAAAATCCAGAAAAAAAAGAAACAGTAGAAAAATATGAAAAATTCGTAGAAGAAATACCACAAGATATCAAAGAACAAAAATGGTATAAAGAGTATATTTGTGATTTTGATACGATAGATTACAAAGTTCCTGAAGATATCAAAGATGATTTTGACTGGGATTTATTAATGCAACTTATAGCATGAAGCTTTAGTAGCGAATGAGTAATAGATCTAGATGAAGACTGAAAAGAATTTATAGTATCAGTTCAAAGTGGTGATCAATATGTGGTAAAAAAAATTTCTGAACTATGGTGATTTCAAATATTAAGGCTTTTTGAAATATATGTAGAAGAACAAATGAATCTTGAAATATTAATTCATGAAGATGAAAAAGAAAAAGAATCAATTCTTGCTCAAAGAGATGGTAAACTCAAAAGATGGCAACTAATATTTGACAATCTAAATAAAAAAGAAGAAGAACAAAAATACAAACAAGAAAAAGAAGAAAAACTACAAAACCTTATGGATAAATTATAAATTTTCCAAGCTAAAATAGGATAAGTAAACTATCCTATTTTTTAATCTTCCAAAAAATTTTGAATCAAATAATCAGGCAACGAAACATCTTTGGTTGTTGAAAGTCCAACTTTTGTATCATGATATTTTCAAGAAGAAATAACATTCACATATTTTGTTGGCAAGGCAAAGTTTGTTGAATCTATACAAAATTTTAAATTGTCTGCATCGTCAATATTAACTAAAACCATATATCTTTTTTCATCTAATTGATTTAAATTGGGATGAACTGACAAATTAGACATACTTGAATTTTTTTCAGAAATGTGATTTCACTGATCATCAACCAAACCCAAAACATAATCAGAATTCTCTTCAAACTCTAAATCTATATCTACATAATCTGATAAACTATTTTTGTTTTGATTATAAACTAATCATTCTAAATTGTTAGACTCATCCTTGAACAACGGTACTATAATACCTTCTCAAGGCTGTAAATCAAAATAATCATTTTCAGAGCCTGCACATTGATTCGGATAATTTGAAATATTGCTATCATCCAATAACACATTTGATTTTGCGTAAATTTTTCAGTAAAAATTGCATCAACTACAGTTTATATTGTCTTTCACAGTATCTGATGTTGTTGGAATCTCATCCTCAAAACCAAATCAACGATTATCTACTTTCAACAACTGCAGTTGGAGTCATCAATATGCAAGATAATATGCATTATAATAATCATGAAATTTGGAAGTATGTTCTATCATACTTCAGACATGTCTTGTAATCATCACACCAAATATACTTGTTATCATAAGCACGAATAACACAATTATTAATATACTTGAATTTTTTCTCATAGTATAGATTAATCAATATTATAAAAAGACTGAAATTTTGTATTTACTGAATATGGCCAATTATCTTTGGTGTAATCTGCATTTTTTGCTTGTATAAAAACCCAAAAACCATAATTATACATATCTTCATACTCCAAATTTCAATCATCCAAATCTTCATAAGGAAGAATTTTGAATCATAAGCTTTCAATATATACATTATTTTTATTTGTTAAGGGTATATCTTCTCAATTTTTTTCTAACTGAATCCAAGATTTTGAATTTGTTCATGTCTTGTAAACGGATATATCATCAAGATATAATTTTTCTACCAATCAATCATCATCTTCAAGATCATCATAATTATCATAATTTATATTGTAAATTTCTGAAAAATCTTCTAAACTATTAGACAAAAACATAACTTCATTAGATACATTTTTCTCATTCTCTATTCTTATATTTGCATTTGCTATGAAAATATAACTTCTAAATAAAACTGCAAAAAGTATTCAAACAACAACTATTGAAATCATTAATTCTATTAATGTGAAAGATTTTTTCATTTATCTTGTATTTGATATAAATGTTTCCAAGCTCACTTCGTTTTTATTTCATCATTTATTATATTCAACCACAGACTCAACTTTAAATATATCATCAGATTGTTGTCAATCCTTCAAGTTCATCTCATCAAACTCAAGATATCTTGCAAAAAATGTTTCTTCTCAAGTATCATCATGATTAAAATAAAATTTTGATTCAGATCATGTATGATAATACAAAAGATTATCTTCAAAATTTTGTGATGTTGGATTAATATCATACTGTGAAGATGAAATTTCCAATCATACTTTATAAGTTCATGTTAAAAAAGTATCTTTGCACTCATAATTTGAATCATAATCTACACAATTTCGAACCATTCATTTTTCTTTATTGGTATCAACAATATTTAAAACCATTTCTATTCATTCCTTTGCAAAATATGTAGCCTGTGATCTCATAGTCACTTGATCAACATTAAAAAAGTTTCTTGCAACCAAAGACAACAAAGAAGTAAGAATAAATCACAAAATTAAAATCACAATTAAAACCTCCATCAATGTAATAGATTTTTTTAGTTTTGGCATCATACTTGTTTAATTTTACATGATCTTAAATCTACACTTATACAATATTTTCTACTTTCATCAAAATCACTTATCATTTTGAATTCAACATTATCTGATCAAATAGATTCTTCATTTTCAATATCATAAAAATTACAACCAAACTTATAAGACTCTTTGATAAAAATTCAAGTTCAATAACTATTTCAATCTATATTAAATTCGGAAAAGTACATTTTATCATATGTATTTTTTCAGTATTCAACTTGATCAGATTGATTAGGAAATCATAAAAATTCTTTTGAAATATTTTTTCAAGAAAATATTTTTGTATATCAAGTACTCCATCTTGAACCATACTCGTACATAGGAGATTTTGAATAAAATGCATAACTATTAAAATCATTAAAAAAACTTTCTTTTGCTAGTCTAAATTCTGCTTCATCAATTTGTCTTTTTCATATATAAGAAAAAATAGAAAGCACAATAGAAAGTACTAAAATAACAACAACAATTTCTAGCAAAGTAAAAGACTTTTTCATTAAATTTATAAACTAATATTATCAATTAAATGAGTAATTATTGAAAATATTCACATAGCAATAAAACCAATTACAACACCCACAATTAATATCATAATTGGCTCTATCATTTTTCATATATTATTAAGTTTTGAATAAAACTCTTCTTCATAGATTTCTATCACATTTCATAGTGCTGTATCTATATTTGCTGTTTCCTCTCAAGATTTTATCAAAGCTCAAATATCTGAAGGTATAATATTTTTATAACTAATCATAATATCAACAAAACTTTCTCATTTATTTATTCATACTAATACTTCATCCAACATAGTTTTATAATAATAATTTGGCATAATATTTTTTAAATTTTTGAAAATGCTTTTATAATCCATTCATGCAGATATCAAAAGCTTTTTATATCTAAAAAATTTCATAAGATAATAATATTGAGTAATTTTTCAAATAATTGGTATATTTAAAACAGCTCAATCAAACCATTTTTTTCACTCTTTAGTAGATACAAAGACAGAAAAACCAAAAATCATCAGAAAAAATCAAAAAAGTATCCTAAAACCATTTTCATTAAAAAATTCTGTAAGTGTGATCATCAGATTGGTAGCAAAAGGGAGTTCTCATGCATCAAACTCATCTACCAAAGATATTACTCAAGGTAATATTACTGTAAACGTTATATAAACTGCAAAAAGTGAAATTAACAACAAAAAAACTGGATATATAAGACTAGAAATGTATTGTTTTTTTATATTATCTATAAAACTATATTCCTTTGAAAGATACATCAAAACATTTTCTAATTCTCAAGAATTTTCTCAAGATTTTATAATACTGACATCTCATTCATTAAAATGTTTTGGCAGCTTTCATAAACTTCTTGAAAAAGTTTCTCATTTTTTTAGTGATTTTATTAACTTATCACATATATTATTAATTGCTATATTATTTGAGTTTTCTCAAATTATCTTTAATGCATCAACTATTCAAACTCATCATTTAACTAAATATGAAAGTTCCTTAAACAACAAAATTTTTTCTTTGTTTGAAATTGTTCTTGAAAGTTTGTAGTTATAAATTTTTGTTATTAACTCTTCCAACATTTTTCTTTTTATTTATAAAAATAAGCTTTTAAATTTAGAACTATATCTTGAGTTTGCTCATACTCAACAACATTAAATTCTATGTTTGATATAGTATAAAAAACTCAATAACTTTGAAAAATCCTATTTTCTATATTATCAAGCAAAGAAAATAAATCTTCTTGATTATCTACAGTTGCAGAAATATTTACTGGCACACTCAAAATTCTATCTGAAAAATCTTCTTCACTTATCTGAGAAAAGTTGATATTATTTATCTCAGCTACTCTTTCATCTCATTTTTCAAAGATAAACTCATCAATATTTCTTAACAAATATCTTTGATTAAACTTCATTTTATTTTTCTCAAATTCTTCCAGCAACATATAAGATCTATACTTATATTCTTTATCAAAAAAATTACTTTTAAGTTCTTCATTTAGTCAATCACAGTTTCAATAATTAACACACATTAATACATCAGATTTATTATCTTCTATTTTATTTATGTTTTCTTTTATTGTTTGAAAATAGTCAAAATCTTTTTTTATGTTATCCAAATCTTCCTCTTTTTGGGTCAAATATTCTTCTGATTCTGACCTATCTTGAAAACTTTCTACAAAATCAGACCAAAAAATAAATCAAAAAACTAATATCAAAAATATTATCGCTTTTTGCTTGATTTGTTTACTAGTTTTTAATATTTGTGCTTGTATATTTTCATTATTCATTTGTTTTTATTTTTATTTCTAAACTAAAACTATAATCTCAGTTAGCTTTTTGGTATGTATCTACATCAATTTTTTCTACAAAATCAAACTCTTTAAGTCTTGATAAAACTCAATTTTCATCATATACATTTTCCAAACTTGATACTATTCAATCAACAGCAAAATAACTTTCAGATATGTCATAATTTTCAAGTTGAATATTACGTCATTCTATATCTCTTATTTTATCAAAAATCTCAATCATATTTTCATATTTTTCTATCCAAGAATACTTATAGTTATTTTGAATAATTTTTTCTCATAATATAAACTTTGTAAGATTTTCATCTTCTTTTTTAGAGTCTAATCTTTCTTCATACTCATTTATCTCAGAGGATATAGATTCTGCCTGTGAATAATTTATATGAGAAACTCCAAAATTATAAGTAAATATAATAATTCAAATTCAAAAGACTAATAAAACAAGATAAAAAGTATAATTTAGCTTATTTTTGACTATTTTCTTAAGCATACTATTAGATTATATATAAATCATATATAATTTTATTTAATTTTTTCAAAAATGCAAAAAATTGAATGTATTTTAAAACAATCAAGCTTGTTTGGGAAAATTTTTTCTAAAACCAAAATCATTTTTCAAAAAAACATATTTTTTTATCAAATCATCAACAGAAAGTATATTTACTCATAATTTTTTAGCTTTTTCAATCTTGGAACCTCATTTTTCTCATGCCAAAAGAAAATTTAAGTCTTTTGTGACTTGAGAAGAAAACTCTGCTCAATATTTTTCTAAATTTTCCACTATTTCATCTCTTTTTTGCTGAAAACTTCAGGTAATACAAAATTTCACTCATTCTAAAGGCAATTTTTCTTTCTTTTGACCCAAATTATCAAATCTTACTCAAGCTTGATAAAGTTCATTCATAATCTGTATATTTTCCTCATTTGTAAAAGTTTCTTTCAAAGACAAAATAATTTTTTCTCATATTCAATGAATTTGGGAAAGAAATTCTTCATCTGTGAGGTATTTTATTACAAGCCCGGGCGCTGTTTCGGATTCCAAACTTGCCCCCGGACTTATAGTTTCTAAGTTCTCTACCAAAATTTTAGCAGTCTTTTTCCCTACAAACTTTATACCCAAAGCATTTATCAACCTCCACAAAGGAGGATTTTTACTGTTTTCTATCTGGAAAAGCATATCATCTACCCTCTTGTCTCACATCAGAGGAAGACTTTTCAAATAAGACTTTTTATTTTTCAAAGAATACAAATCAGCATAATGTTTGATAATACCAGTATCTACCAGTGTTTCTATAAACTTGGAACCCAAACCATCTATATCCATACAGTCTTTGCTTACAAAATGTATGATTTTTTCTTTGATTACAGAAGGACAGTTAATATTACTACAATAATAATTCACATCTCCTTCTACCTTCATAACTTTGCTATCACATACAGGACAAACTGTAGGAGGATAAATTTGTTTTTCTTCTCAAGTTCTTTTTTCTTTGATAACTGATAAAATATATGGAATCACTTCGCCACTTCTTTGGATCCATACCCAATCTCATATCCTAATATCTTTTTCATTTATAAAATCCCAATTGTGCAGAGTAGCTCTAGAAATATTTACTCCTGATAAATTCACAGTTTCCAAAATAGCCACAGGATTAATGCTTGAAGTACGAGACACATTCAACTCTACATCTATAATCTTAGTAGCAATTTGTTTGGCTGGAAATTTGTATGCTATAGCCCATCTTGGATGATGGTTTGTAGCTCATAGTTTTTCATGAAATTTTCTTTCATTGATTTTGACAACTATTCAATCAAATTCTATATTTTGATTTTCAAAGTATTCTTGAGTTTGTGGATCTTGACATATATCAATAACTTCCTGTATATTTTCACAAACTTTATGCCAGTCATAAACTGCAAAACCAAAACTTTTCAAAGCTTCTTTAAGTTCAGACTCTGTTTCAGCAAAGCTATTAAAGTCTGAGCTTTGGTAGACACAATCATAAATAAAACAAACCAATTTCCTATTTGCTACAATCTGAGGGTCTAACTGTCTCAAAGTACCAGTAGCTGCATTTCTTGGATTTGCAAATGAAGATTCTCATTTTTTTTCTTTTTCTTGATTTAGCTTATTGAAAACAGATTTTGGCATCACTATCTCTCATCTTACTATCAACTTGGAAATATTTTCAAAATTTTTCAAATACAAAGGAACAGTATCTATCATTTTCACGTTTTCTGTAATATCCTCACCTGTATATCCATCTCACCTGGTAATAGCTTTCGATAATTTTCAATTTTCATAAACAAGTTCTACACTACTTCCATCAAATTTTGGTTCCAAAGAATAAGTATATTTTTCTTCCACTCTTTTGGCAATAAATTCATCTTTATCCAAAAGATCCTGTGCATTATAACTATTTTCCAAACTGAGCATCGGAGTTTCGTGTTCAGCAGTTTTGAAACTGTCTTGGATTTGACCCACTAGTCTTTGTGTGGGAGAGTTTGGAGAAATTATTTGAGGATTTGTTTCTTCTATTTTTTTTAGTAAATCAAAAAGTTGATCATACTGGTAATCAGAAATAGTAGGATTAGAATATATATAATAAAGATTGTTGTGATACACCAAAACATCTATCAAGTCATGATAGCTGTTATCAACATCCTCAATTTCTTGAGGAGAGTTTAGTTTCAAAAATTTTTGTGTAAGTTTTTCCAATGAATTATCTATCATCAATCATATTAATTTTAAACAATTTTTTTATACAAAAAAGACTAATTTTTTCAAGTTAAGAAAATATCTTTTCTTTGAATATAATTGACTTAGTAAAAACATCTAACAACCTAGATTTTCTTTTAAAAGATTAAGAAAGTTAATATATCTTCAGTAAACTCTTTCTATGGCTTTTAAGTCAGCAGTTTCAAAATGCTTTTCTACATCTATTTCTAATTCTTCTTGTGTACTGGACACAACACTTGCAACAAAAGCAGCATAATATCACACCACATCAATTCATTTAATAACTCTATATCATTCTTTCCCCTTTACTCACTGTATCTGTCAAACAAATATTTTTCTTTCTCACTCATCATTTATTCATAATATATGAGCCGGTTTTCATTTATAACTAATCAAAACTCAAACATCTCATACAAGATCCACTTTTGGAATATCATCTAAATCAGTTGGTGAAAAAAGTTTTCTTATTTCCAATTTGTTTACATCCACAAACTTCTTACTTTTCAAAAATCAAGTAGGCTCTGGCAGTTCAACATCCCTGAAAGCTTCAGAAAATCTTTTAGTCATTTTATTGGCTTACTGTATCTAAAACTTGATTCATTCTATCTTCCACAGTTCAAGTAAGTTGTGTATAGTTAATTCACAAATCATCCAAAAATTTTTTGTAAGTTTTATCTATACTTGCTTGGAAATCAGGGTCAGTACTTCTCACACCATCATCTTCTATAGGGAACTCTGGAGCAATATAAAATATATAGTCATAATTATGAGTCTTTGTAGCTACTTTTTTGGCTACTGACACTACATCATCATCCATACCTAAAGCTTTTGCATACACATAATAATCAAAAATACATTTATCTGCCACAAAATCGCTTCTTGTCTTTTCATTTGCCATTTGTTGTCATATCAACCAAGTTTGAGTTTCTATAGGAGTTCATTCATTTATTTCAAGTCACATATTGTAAGCATCTACTACTATATCAGGAAGCACTTCCAAATCAAACTTTTCTGATATTTTTTTGGATATAGTAGTTTTACCAACTCAATGAGCACCACATATTGCTATCTTCATTGTTATTTCAAATTAATATTAAAATAATCCAAATATTGGTCTATAACTGCTCTAACTTTTTCTTTGTCATAACCCTCTTCTTCAGCAATCAACATGATCTCATCTATAGAGTCTTCTTTTTCTCTAGACCAGTTACCATATATTTTAGCCAATTGAGGATGAGAAAAATCACTAGGAGATATACTTATCAAAGCAAAGAAAAACATCATCTGATCAAGTTTTCAAGCCTTTATATATTCTCAAATTTTATCAAAGCTAAACTCTACCCTATCCTGCAAAGATATACCATCTTTTATCAAAGGAGTATTTCTTCTTTTCCCAGTCTCCCAATATCTTCTCACCTCTTCTCTAACATCTGTACTGACTCTGTCAGCAAGTCTTACTATCTGTCACTCCAAGGAATCTGGTTCTTTTAGTTTTGCTCAATCAAGCCTTTCTGTCATATAGTCATGATTGTAAATATAGTCCATAATAGAAGAAATTTGTCATTCATCCAAATCATATCATTTTGATCTAAGTCTTTTTTGAAAAAGTCTTATTTGAGCTACTCAACATTTGTTGTGCTGTCTTTCACACTTATCTTGTTTACTATGATTATCACTTAGATGAAACCTTCCTGAATCATGCATCACAGCCATAACATATATCAAAGCTTTGTTTGTTTTTTCTCCAGACTCCTCTTCAAGAATATCTGCTATTTCCAATGCTTTTTTGTATACATTGTGAGTATGTTGAATCCCATGATCCAAGTTTTCCAAAAAAACCATAAAGCTTTCTGGAAGAGTTTCATTTGTATCACTAGAAAGCACCAAAGACAAATTTTTTTTGGTAGCATCAGTATAAGATTGGATGCTAGAATCCTCTGGTAATCTTAAAACATTTTCTAGTTTCATTTTTTAATAAATATTTAAGTTTAAACAAAGATTATTATAAGGAAAATACTACAAATATCAATTTTTATTAACCCGTAGAGAGTTTTTTTTGCAAATATAATATGTTGGTTTTTTGACTTTCTTTATTATAGTATGTTTAACCAAATATTGTTTAGCATGTCATATTAAAGCTTGACCCTAATATCTAGAAGATCAGATTCTATCCTGCTAGAGTCCCTGATCAAGCCAAAGAATGGCAGAGTATTCTAAATCTATAAAGAAATGCCTGCGGGAGAAATTTTTTCTATAACAAAAAAACAGGGGTGGCAGGACTTGAACCCACGACCCGCGGCTTTGGAGACCGCTGCTCTACCAGCTGAGCTACACCCCTATATACATCAAATATAACTATCAAAAAATTTTTTTCAAGCCTTTAAACAATCATAAGCTGGGTCAGGAGGGATTCGAACCCTCGACCTTGGGCTTAAGAGGCCCCTGCTCTGCCAACTGAGCTACTGACCCTTTTCTTTAAGCAATTCTTAATTTAATGTTTTTAAAATAAATTTCAACAGATTTTTCCTAAAACAAGAAATTATCACAAAATAAAAAATAAAATCACATTGTTAATTTAATATTTGATAAATTAATCAAGCTTATTTGATAAATTAATCAAGCTTATTTTATACTCAAATAGCACATATACACAAATAGAATCAATAATGTTGAATTTTATTATTTTATAAATTTAAAACTAATAAGTACAACAAAATTATTTTATATATAATTCGTAGCTTAAATTTACCAACCTTTCCAAAAAATTCTCAGCTCACTTAAACCCCAAAAATGGCTTTTCATTTAAAAAGTGTGAGTGCAAACTAGGAAAAGAAAATATTAAAGATCTTTGTGATGACACAGAAATCAAGCTATTTCACACAAAATAATCTATATCTGCACTTGAAAATTGTTTATTTATGTAATAATATGTTTTTCAGAAATAAGACTTACTTTTTATTTCCTTGTTATCTTCATCATAATAATTTTTATTTTTCCTACAATATCATATATATCACAAAACATCTAATCACAACAAAGAAGCAAAATCTCATATTCAATTAAAAAAATTGGGATCTCATGAATACAACAAAGTTTTTCCTAAGAAATCTTTCTTGATAAATGGCTTAGCTTTTTCTAGAAAAGTATTTATTTCATTTTTTATTTTTTTACTTGTATTCTCATCTAACTGTCTTCAGTAAACTCATTCATAAACATCTAATAAAAATTTTTTCGTAAAATAAGGTCAAAATGGAAGTGAAGTTTCAATTAATTTAGCTCAAGTTTCTTTTGCTATGTAATCAGCAGCTTTTCTTCAATAGGGAAGTTTAACAACATATTCACAATTTTTTATTCTTTCCAAATCTTCAAAATCACCACCACTCAACCATATTGTTTCTGCTTCTAATCAAATTAAGTTTAATAAATTTCTTAGCTCTCTAATATTTCAGATACAATCACCCTCATTACGATCATACATGTTTCAAACAATTCAAATTTTATTTTTTTGTAAGTTTAAACTTGAATAATCAATATTTTTTGCTATTGACAAAAGAAACTCTTCATATCATTCAAGCCAATCTCTATCCTCAAACAAATTTACATTAATTATTTTTTGCTGAATTTCAGACTCATTTATTATTTTTTCATATTGCACTCACGTAAGTTTTGCCATTGGCATGCTAGACAAAAAAATTGTATTTATTTTTCTATTTTTTGATATTTCACTTATTTTATCATAAACAAACTTTTCATGTCACTTTACTATATTTCTTGTTGTAAGATTGGTAAAAAAAACTTTTTGATTTCTTGAAGAACTTCTCAAAGAAGAAAATTTATCATGGTTCATGTCTATTATTTCAGACTTAAAAAAAATACAGTCTGGACCATCTACTAGTATAGCCGAATCTCTTATTGCATTAACTCACAACAAAACTCATACTAAAAAAGGGATGTTGGTAGTGTCTGAATATTTTATGGCATTAATTTCACTTCCCATTATAATTTTATATATAATATAAATTTTTTATTTTTTTTCTTGACTCACATAATTTTAAC
The DNA here is from genome assembly GCF_021057185.1 of Candidatus Absconditicoccus praedator. Taxonomy (GTDB): domain Bacteria; phylum Patescibacteriota; class Gracilibacteria; order Absconditabacterales; family Absconditicoccaceae; genus Absconditicoccus; species Absconditicoccus praedator. The sequence goes on along the minus strand of NZ_CP054059.1, from coordinate 872,536 downwards.
AATTTTTTTTGAGAATAAACAGCTCAACTTACTCAATAATATAGATCATTATGTGAAAACTGAAACTTATCCTTATTCAAGATACGACTATCATTATACATTTCCGAATAATATATATCAATATCTTCTCTTAATAAAAATTTTTCTAAAACAGTATTACTATTAGTTATTTCGTAATTAATTTTATCATCAAGATTTTTTTCTTGTATATTATTATAAATAATCGAGTTCAATTCCATGTGCTCTGAATAAAATAAAACATTTATTTTAAATCACATCTCTCTAAAAAAATTTATAATTGGAACTCATCTTAGAACACCAAAAAAATCATTTATTTTTTGAGGAGTTATTAAAAATCAAACTCAAAATTTTTTTGTATAATTTTTTAAAAAATCAAACTGTTCTTTTTGTTTATGAAAATAATTTTTTAAATCTTCATCAAAATTATTATAAAAGTTTCATACGATTCTGTTATAAAAATTTATTGAATTTTCTAATCAATAAGGAATATTTTCATAAATAGTAATTTTACCTGTATCATCAAAGATATGATTTAATTCTTCATTTAAATCACTTTTAAATAAAACTTGTGTTTCTGATCTTCAGTACATATCTATCAACTTCTTATTTACTTTTGGAACAATATTACCATTAAAACGAATTCAGATTCATCAAAATAAATTACTTGATTCCTCAATAAAATCATAATCTCAAACTCACACATATATTAAACTATTTTTTATTTTATGAGAATTTTTATTCTTTTTCACAAGAACTTCTAATTCTTTGTACGAATCAAAAGCATTTTGATCCTTATAAACAATAGGCGTATTTGTTTTTTTTTGATACCTTTTAATAAGCGATCTCAAATCATCCCCAATTATAGAAGGAGTACAAGTTTGATTAATTGTAATTACATCATATTTTTCAAAATCAAGATTATCCAATATTTCCTCTATTTTGTAAATTCATCATTCCACAATTGTATCATGTTGAGTTATATTTGTAAAATATCAATCTTCATTAACATAGTCGGACTCATAAAAATCACTACTATAATTATCTTGATCTTCAAATTCAAAAAAACTACTCATTCACTTAGAACTTCATCCCAACAATGATTCAGCATTACAAATATAACACTCCAACTCACTATGATTTATATAACAGGAAGAAAACTCATAATCAAGAGTATCTCTGGCTTTTCTTTCATACACATAATCTGAAAAGAATGTAAAATCTAAAATATTATCTAGTTCTTTTTTTTGAAATTTTTGATGCGATCTTAAAGCTCACATTATAAAACATGCATCAATATATCAAACAATTTGTTCATTTATATCTAAACTACTTCATTGTAAAGAATTTTTTTTAATCATATTAAAAAATCAATAATAACTTTTTTTTTCAAAAAATTCTTTTGCTTTAATAAATATATCATCTTGTTTTTGATTTGAATCAATAACGCAAACTCAATCATTGTTTTTTAATTTAATGTATAGAGAGCAGTTATTTTTTTGTATAAATATTCAAATATTTTCAGGTGTTGCTGATATAAATTTTATCTCAAGATTTTTTAAGTTAAATAATTTTTCAAATATTTTTTTTGCATTATAATCTCAAAAAAACACCCTATTCATAATTACTTTTTTTGAAAGTTGTAAAAAACAAAGTCATCAAATTCTTTGTCATCAAACGGAGTAGGCACAACTCATCTAGATTCATCAATATTATCTGCAATCCCTTTAAAATGTTTTACAATAGTGGAATAACTTAAAGAATCATCTTCAAAAACTGTTTTTCATTTTTTTTCCATCTCCAAAAGTTCATTAGACCTAGGAACAGTTCATATAATTTTAGTTCATATACTATATGCAAAACCTTTTACTGGGGCAATATCAACATCATTACTCCTTTGATTTAAAATCAATCCTCATAAATCAATTCAATTTCTTGAGTAATTAACTACTGCTCTAGCAATATTATTTGCTGCATACAAAGACATTATTTCTTCAGAGGTAACCAGATAAACACTGTCTGCAAATCAAATTTTTAATGGCGAAGCAAATCATCAACAAACCACATCTCATAGTACATCAAATATAACTATATCATAGTTACTTGTCTGCAGCAAATCAACTTCTTCAAAAATCTCAAACATTAATGATATTCATCTTCAGGCACATCAAATTCATGCAATTGGTCAACCAGCCTCTACACAATCTATTCAGAATTTTCAACTATATACAAACATATCTTTAGAAATCTCATCTATATCATAATATTTTGTTATATCTATAACAGTTTTTATATCAGTATTTTTAGGAAGCAGCCTTTTTGTTGAATCATGTTTGGGATCACAACCAACTTGAAGCACTTTATATCAATTAAGAGCATAATATACACTTAAGTGAGTTGAAACAGTAGATTTTCAAATTCATCACTTTCAGTAAATAACAATCTTTTTCATGCATAATTTTTGAGGTCTAAATTATTTAATTGGCTCAAACTCATCCCATCAATATATTTCAGGATATTCCTTCCAGGGTCACTCACAATACTTAAAGTATTTACAAGTCTTACATTTTTCAACCTTTACTTTTCATTCAGCAACTCTATAATCCTTATAACTTTCTGTAGTATGTTCAGCATCAATAACTGTTGTTTCTGGCATTATATTCTCTGCTATTGCATACTCATATCACTGCATCAGACAATATGGAATAGCTTCTGTAAAAACTGGAATTTTATAGAGATTTCATATATCTATTCATTTTTTTATATATGGCATCACATCAGTCTTTTTAGGAACAATCTTTACTTTATTTTTATCAGCAGATCATAATATATGAACAAAAGCAAATTGAAGTTGAGAAACTCACAGTTCACACAGTATTTTTGAAAGCTTAGGTAATTCTCTATAATTTTTCTTAGTAACAACAATGTTAAATATTATAGCTTGTCTTAATCTTTTTAGATTATGTACTCATTTTACAACCCTTTTCCAGGCTCATTTAGTTTTAACCAAATCATCATGAGTAGATGGATTAGCTCAATGAATAGAAGGTCAAAACTGTGTCACTCAAGCATTAATAAGACTTTTACAATAATTAATGTCATCAAAATTTGTTCAATTTGATTGTATTTGTATTTCTTTATATCAGATACTACTTGCGTATGAAACCGCCTCCACAAGTTTCGGATGAACAGTTGGCTCTCATCAAGTAAAAACTGCTTCCCTACATCAATTATCATATTCATGCTTTGTGATTTCTTTTATTTTTTCTAATGAACGTGGCTTAAACAAAAACCTTTTATCTCACTGCACACAAAATTCACAAAAATTATTACAAGAAAATCAAACCTTTATATCAGCTCTTTTCATTCAATATTTATATCAAAATAAACTTGAATTAAGTTTATAAAAAAATAATATTTTTTCAAGAACTTTTTAGATTTTATTTACTCTACATGAATTCTATTGAAAAAAAAAGAAGAATAATAAAAAAATTGATAAATCCATGACATGATTTTTTATTTGATAGGTTTAGTATGAACAAAAAAAAAGAAGTAAGCAAAACAGAAATAATAAATCTACGAAAAAAACACTTAAAGATTATAGACAACAACCATCCCATTAGTTTTTACTTACATATTCCATTTTGTGAAAAAATTTGTAAATATTGTATGTATGACAAACTTTTGCTAACAAATCAAAAACAAAAAAAAGATTATATCTTAGATGTTAAAAATTTTTTATACAATTTTATAGATTTATTTAAGAAAGTTGAATTTAGCTGAATTTATGTTTGATGAGGAACTCCTAGCACATTAAATGAAAGTGAGATGGAGGACATATTTTGATATATTTTTAAAAACTTTAAATTCAATAAAGACTATCAAAAAACAATAGAATTAAATCCCTGCTCTACATCATTATCTAAAATAAAAAAAGTAAAAGATCTATGATTTGATAGAATAAGCTTTTGAGTCCAATCATTCAATAAGAACACACTAGAAAAAGAAAATAGAAGATACGTAGATAAAGAAACAATTAAAGAATTTATAAGTTACTGAAAAAAAGTATGAATAGAATTCATAAATACAGATTTAGTTCTATGATTATGAGATGATGACATAAGTGATTTTATAAGTAATTTAAATATATTAAAAGAGTGTGAGCCTGATAGCATCACATATTACACTGTAATGAAAGAACAAAACAAGACAAATAATATATATATAAAATATTGAGATAAATTTTATGACAATTTGGAAAATTTATTTACAAAAACAATTAAAGGCAGTAAAATAAAAAACAAATATAACACAACAAAATTGAACAATGTGTTGTGATATATTTTTAAACATAAAAAATCTTGAAACAGTAAAAAAAGCTTTTGATTGTATTCTAATGAAAAAAAATCTATTTTTGGTGTTTGATACAAAAGCATTTCTAAAGTTCGAAATCTATGAAGTTATGAAACAAGTTTTTTTAAAAATTGAAAATTTATTTTTTCTATAGAAAAATTAGATAATAATTATGAGATTCTATCATATACTTTAAAATCCTTTCAAGATAAAATAGACAAAATAGATTTCAAAAAAAAGTTCAATAAAAACATTAAAGACATGTTTAAAGAAGAAATAGATTTCTTAATCAAAAATAATATTATAATTGAAGATGATAGGTACTTATATTACAATTGAGAAGAAAAAAATATATGATTTTACTGATTAATATTTTTGAGCCCAAAAGAATTATTACAAATTGCAAAAAATAGAAAAGAGTGAATCAAAAGCTAATTTAAGTAAATTACAAAAAATAAAATGAATGTTTTAATATTGTGAACATGAAAACAAGGACTCAAATATTACCAATATTTCAAGTCGCTATGATACAGGATTAGCTTATGCAATAGATCATGAGTAGATAAAAAAAACAAATTCAATTGAACTAATATTTTCAAATTTGATAAGATAAAAAACATAAAATTTTTTGAAAAATTTGATATTATTATAATTGCCATAAGTCCCACTGCAGAACAAACCAAAGTATTAAAATTTATACTTAGTACAAATATTAAAAATTCAAAAATAATAATAGAAAAACCCGTATCTTATGAATTAGATTTATTAAATCAAATAATTGATAAAGAAAACATATTTTATTTCAATGATGAAATATATTTAAATCTAATCTTAAATAGGAAACCTATTAAAATAAAATCAGCATTTGATAGAGACATACTAGAACATTCATTATGATACTTTCTAACATATAAAAATTTTTCGACAATATTGACAAACATAAACTTTTACCTTCTAAATAAAAACATAGATTATATATACTATGAAATTGAATTTCAACAATGAGAAAAATTAATAAATTATAAAGGAAACATAATAATTAAAATCTGACACAAAAAACAAGTAAATGAAATGAACTTCAACAAATGCTTATATAATTTACTCAACACATCAAAACAAGAAAATAAAATAATTAAAAAAAATCTTTTTTACCTAAATAAATTTATAAAAAACAAAACTTGAAATAAAAAATAAATTAAATATCATTATTATAATTTTAAGCTGTACTAATTTTTTATGAACAAAGAACTAAAAAATATAGAAAAAATTAGAGAAAAATTCATACAAAACAGAATTAAAGAATTTTGAGATATTGAATTAAAAAAAGAATCTAAGGAAAATTTAGATTTTATAAAACAAAATTTAAGATCATTAGAATGAGTTTCTTTCACAGGAATTTGAGACTGATTATTTTATGGGTGAAGATCTATATGATGTTCTGAATGCATAAAATGACAATGATGCACAATTGTAATTAGCTATTTATGTAATAGAAGCTGTTTTTTTTGTTATGAAAAAAATCCTTTATGCCCAGAAAATAGTTTTAACGCAGCCACAAATCAAAAAGATTACAACAAAAGTCTAAGAATCATAGACGACACATTCAGCACAAACAAAAACAACAAAACCCTAGCAATCACATGATGAGAACCATTTTTACACAAAAAAACAGTATTCAAAATTCTAGATTATGTAAATGAAAAATACAGCTGAGTTATAAAAAGAATCTATACTACTTGAGATTTTATTGATGAAGAAATATTAAAAAAATTAAAAGACAAATGAGTATCAGAACTTAGATACAGCATAAAACCCTATGAAAAACCAAAAACAGAACTATACAAACTTTCAAAAAAATATATCCCCTCAGTACTTATAGAAATGCCAGTACAACCTGATACTTATGAATATATGTATAAAATTATGAAAGAACTATCGGATCAAAATGCAATAAATTGATTTAATCTAAATGAAATGACATATAACTGACATCACAACACTATTTATAATAAATTAAATTACAAAATAGACTTACAAAAAGGTGAACTAGTAGAAAAGTATTATTGAATTTCTAAAAAAGAATATCCTATATTATGAAGTAAACTAACTTCTTTAAAGCTAATACATGACATAATAAAAAATGAAAAACCTACGTATTATATACACTTTTGCTCCATAGAAACTGTACAAAAACACAACTTTATAAGAAGGAAAGAGCTGGCAGAAAAATTTAAAACACCAACATCGGAAACCACACCATTATGATTTCATAAAATATTAGTAATTTATAAAAATATAAATAATGCAATAAAACTGTTTAAAAAAAATAATATTTACAATTTTAAAATAATTTATAATAATTGACACCCAGAAAAAATTGAAACTCACCCAAACAATGCAAAATTCATTTCTAAAAGTCTTTTCGAATCTTATTTAATTTTCAAAGACCCTAAAAACAGATTTTGACTAAACTACAAAAAAATGCTTTAAAACTCAAATATGTTAGGAAATCAAAAACATGTATGAGAATACTTACAATTATTACATTGATTTGCTTTAAATCTTCACCTAGGGTCTACTTTATTCCTATCATGCTTCTTTTTTTCATCCTTTATAAATATTTTTGATATACTATCTAATGCCATAAAATTATCTTGTAAATTCCCATGTAATTCCTCTGGAACAAAACAAAATGGCATATCTGCCAATACCAATTTCCTAGTTTGGTCAGATGAAAGTTTTTCATAAAGTATTTCTAAAGAAGAAAATAAATCATCTTTTTTAACTTTAATTTTTTTTGTTAATTCTCCAGATTCTATAACTGTAATATCCGGATAAGTTAGTACAAAAGATGTGTAATTAGGCAAATTTTTCTCTATATAATTTATAGTGTCTAATATTTTTAAATGCTCTATATTGTAATTTGTTAACACATAATTTATTCTTATTTCATGATTATCTTTATATTTTCAAATATTTTTTAATATCTTTTCAAGCCTACTTTTCCATCAATCTATATTCGTTTGTGTAATCTTTTTAAATAAATCATCTTCTATTGTATGAACTGATAATGTTATTCGGTCTATATACTTCATTGCCTCTTTACTAAAAACCTCATCCTCAAACCTTAATCAGTTAGTTGATATCTGCACTCACATTCATAATTTTTTTGCTAACTTTATTGCTTTCATAAAGTTTTTCTCTATAGTTGGTTCTCATCATACTATTGTTAAATGATTATAACCTTCTTTATAATAAGAAATTAGCAACTTATAAAAATACTCAAAACTTAATGACTTTCACTTATGATATTCTATCAACTCTGTTTCACTACAAAAAAAACACCTTTCATTACACTTCCATCACAACGGTATCTCTATCCTTTTGTTTTTCATTTTATCTTTAAAATTATCTTTTCTAAATTGCCTTTATAATCAATTCATTTGGGTTTCACATTTATATAATTATATCGTTTTTTATTTTCATATACTCATCAACATATTTCATTTAATATACAATTTTTACAATCATCAAGCAATCAATGTTGAAAATCTCTTCAAGACTCATTAATTTTTTCTCTAAAGTCCAAAAAACGAACATATCTTTTTTCATCTTTTACTATCTTTCTACATTCAGTATTAGCCCACTCATATCAAGGTATGAAACAAAGTGGCATTTTTTCAACCCTAAAAGTATTTCATATACTTTCTAAATATTTAAATATTTGAACCAAGCTATTACCAGCCTTTTCCAGGTCAGGTAATATTTCATCTTTTTTATCTTTTCATTTTTTTGGCATCATTTCAGGATCCATAACATTTCGAACAAAATGTGATATATTTGGATTTAGTTTTTTAATAAATTTTACTGTTTTATCCAAATGATCTTGATTATATTTTGTAATTACAGAAGTTATTTGAGTAGTAATTCAATACTTTTTTAAATTTATAATAGCTTTAACCATTTGATCAAATGCTCAAGGATACTCTCTAATTTTATCGTTTAACTCTTTTTTATATGTATAAACCGATAAATGAACAATATTTATTCATGCATCTTTAATTTGTTTTACATTTTCAGTTTTTGAAAATAGGTACCCATTAGTTATTACTCTAGCTTCAATTCAATTATTTTTAATAATATTTACAACATCAATAAAATTTGGATGAATAGTAGGCTCTCATCATGTTATTATAATAGAATTAAATCATTCTTTTTTTAGTATTTTAACTGAATCTTCTATTTCAGATAAAGATAAAAAATTACCATTTGAAGGGTTAGAACAAAATATACATTTATGATTACATATTCTAGTTATTTGTAAATATCAAATATTCATTATATTACTGTTTTTTTATAAATTCATTAATTTTTTTCCTAGCATATTCTTCTCCAAAAAACTCTAATCGTGCCTTGTATATTCATAAGCAAAATTTGTTATATTTGCATCTTTCACACTCTTTAAGTTTACTTTTTTCTTTCTGTAAAACTCTGAATGTGTCGATATTTTCATCGTTTTGAAGTCACTTTTTTTTATCTTCCTCTATTTTCTTCAACCTGTTATATTCTAAATTATACTTGGGATAATACATCAAGCAAAGAGGAGGACCCACAAAATGAATATCCGGCAACAAATCATTTTCTTCACAGTAATTTATTAGTTCCTCTATATATCTTTTTTGTTCATCATTAAAATCGAGCAATACCTCTTTTCAATATTCCCAAGCATATCAATGAGGCTGAACAAATCATAAAGATATTTTCCTTGTCACCTTTTCCAAATTTCAGTTTCAATCAAAATGATGCCTAGGTTCTATTAAATCAATAAATCATATTTTTTTTAGATATAATAAAAATTCTTTTAAATAGGGCAAGTTAATTTTTGTAATAACAATATTTAAATAAATTGAAACTCAATGTTGATTTTTCTCATGTGTATAAATATTATTTTTTTTAACATAGAAAACTCGCTCCTCTAGTTTTTTTGTGTCCAAAAAGCATCATAAACTATAATTTACATCATTTTTATGGCTATGTTGTGCTATAAAAATTTCATCCAATCAAGCATCATATAGTTTATTAATTTTAAACTTATTATTGATTAACAATATTCAATTAGTTTGTATTTCTACAGTTCATATTCATATTTTTTTTGCTAGTTTTATGTATTTTTCTAAATTTTTATTCATTAAAGGTTCTCATCATGAAAAGGAAATTGTTACATACTTTAATTGATCTTCATTATATTTTCTAGCAATTTCTAAAATTTTATTTATAACTTCTCAATCAGAAACATCTACAACTCAATAATTATTTGTTTTTAGTACATTACAAAACTTACATTTTCGATTACACTTATAATTTGTTCTTATTATCTCATTTATATATTGAACCATTTATTATTTAATTGGATTAAGTATTTTAAATCAGTATTTTTTTATAAAATTTATATGAATTCACTTACAAGAATTATATAGTTTACATTCTTTACATCAAGTTGATTTTATTCTAAATCATTCATCCATAAACCAATTAGTAAAATTAACTATGTTTGCTTGTATTTTATGTTCTAGCAAATAATCATTAAAATTTGTAAATGAATTATTTTTTCAAGATAAACAGTATGGAAGATTTAAAACATCCCTACCAAATACTTCTCATTTAAAATTAACAATATCAGCTGGATAAATTTCATTTATTTTATCAATACTTCTATGTGAGAAAAGTTTTTCTTTTTTATTTTTTTTATTTGAAGAAAAATAGAACTCATTTAGGTTATCACAAAACCAATTCATATAACAATTTGCACACCTAATTTCATCTCTACACTCAGGCAATTTTCTTTTTTTAAAGACTCTTTCCCACTCCTTCTTAGCCTCATTAAGAACTTCATCTGACATTTTTTCTGGAGATTGAATCATATCCTCAAATCACTCTAAAAGTCATGGAAACACCCTATTAGCTCGCATATGTACTCTTTTGTCTTCAGACTCTTTCCATAGTTTGTGTAAACTTTCTTTGTGATTATATATATCATCAAACAACAAATCACCTCTATTTTCCCATGCTAAAGCCTGAGGGACAATCTGTAGTATATCATACTCAAAAACTTGCAACCTTTTCAATAACTGCACTATTTTATATGCATAACCTACATTAGGTTTACAAATAATAATATCACAATTTATTATAGTTTCTGGATGATTATTCCTTATATAATAAATTGCTTTTATAATATTTTTAAAAGCTCATTTTAATCAGGTAAGGCTATCATGAAGTTCAGGAGTATGTCAGTGAAGTGAAAAAGTTATTTCATCAAGTCAGTTATCTATACATTTTTTTGTAAAACTTTCACTTCAAAACTTATATCAATTTGTTATTGTCTGTATCTTTGTATATCAAACATCCCTTGCATATTTTATATAATCAATAAATTTAGGATTAATACTAGCTTCTCACCCAGAGATTATAGCCTTATTTTTATATCATTTTTTATATGACTTCTCTAACTCATACTTTATTATTTTATCTTCTACAAAACTTTTTTGTTTTAAATTGTCTGAATCCAAACAAAATATACAAGAACTTATACAAGAATTACTTATCCTTACCCATACTCTATTTTCAGAAGAAATTATAGTCATAAGCAAAATATTTTAAATTAAAATTATACTAATATACTAAGTTTTTTATAGTTTAATTCAAGAATATTTTAGTAAAATAAAAAAACAATTATATTTATATCTTATCATAAGCCCAATAAGAAATTAAATCTTTATTAATTAATTTATAATCATTTAAAAGTTTATTTATTTTTATAACCTCTCACTTAAGTTTTTTCATTAAATATAATTTATCATTTTCACTAATTGATTTGTTAGAATTAGAAGTATTAACTTTTTTATACACTATAGTAAATTTTTCAATTTTTAAAAAATCAGTGATTTCATTGATAATTTTTTGATTATCATATAAAAAATCTTCGTAAATTATAACTTTTATTCTATCTTTATTAAAATATTTTAGATATCTTTTAAGATGACTTGTAAAATTAATATATTTTGAATAAAAAAGTTGACTAGGTATAATGGACCCAATCTCTGGACCAGTATTTAAGGTGGATAGTTAACAAAATTGTTGAAAATTAGGCATAAGAAAATATTATAAATTAAATATTGTCTAGAGAGATTTAATTTATAACAAATCAATATTATGGGAAATAAGAGAAATAAGTACAGTTCCAAATTTAAACTACAAGTCATTACTGAACTTATACATGGTCATAAAACTCAATCTCAAATAACCAGCGAATATTGAGTCCATCCTAATCAACAAAACAGATGGAAACAACAATTTATAGAAAATGCTGAAAGTATATTTGACGACAAGAGAGAAAAAAACAATAAGGATAAAGAAAATGAAAAGCTAATTGAACATTTATATTCAAAATTATGAAAAGTCACTATGGAAAAAGAGTGGCTGGAAAAAAAAATTGGAGAATTACCTAACATATTCTGAAAAAATTAAATTAATAGAAAAGGATAACAAAGAAATATCTATTAATAAACAATCTGAATTATTATGAATATCTAAATCGAGCTTATATCATGAAAAACAGGTGTCAGATAAAGAAAAACAAATTATGGATAGAATTGATGAAATATACACAGAACATCCATATTACTGAAGTAGAAGAATTAAACACCAACTAAAAAGAGAGTGATTTAATGTTTGAAGAAAGAAAGTCAGTAGTCTTATGGCAGAAATGTGACTAACAGCTATATACCCTTGAAAAAAAACAAGTATACCTAATAAAGAAAATGAAAAATATCCATACTTATTAAGAAACCTAGAAATCACAAGACCAAATCAAGTATGGGCAACAGATATAACATATATCCGTTTAAAACATTGATGGGTTTATTTGGTAGTAATAATTGATTGGTATAGTAGAGCAATACTATCTTGGGAATTATCATTAACACTAGAGTCAGAATTTTGTATAAGTGCACTAAATAGAGCACTTGCATTATATGAACATCCAGAGATAGTTAATTCTGATCAATGAAGTCAATTTACAAGTGTAAGATATACAAACAAACTAAAAGAAAATGGAATAAAAATAAGCATGGATTGAAAATGAAGATGGATAGACAACATTATAGTAGAGAGAACTTTTAGGACTATAAAACAAGAAGAAGTATATATATATGATTATAGAACTCCATTAGAAGCATATAATTGTTTGCAAGAATATATTGATAAATATAATCAAGAAAGACTTCATTCGGCATTAAATTATAAAACTCCACGAGAAATATATTGATTATCTAAAGACATCAATATATTTAATACCACTGTCAATAGAGCACCATTTATTTATAATGTTTAATACAAATAAAATGTCACTACCTTAAATAAATGCATAAACTGGTCTTGAAAAAGGGTCCACTTATTATTTAGCATAGCATACTAATTATATTATAGAATTTTTCAATAGAATTAATCACTTATGTATTGAAAAATATTATTGTTTTTTTATAATAGTGACATGGTTTATATAAACAAATAAAAAATATGTTAAATGAAGTAATAAGAATTACTTATTATTGCAATTTAAAATGTAATTTTTGCAATATTATAGAAACAAATAATTTTGAAAAAAATATAACAAAAGATGAAATCATTAATAATATAATTTTAAAAGCAAAAAAAAATAAGACAGACCTAAAAAATACTGTTTTAACATTTTCTTGATGAGAACCGCTATTAAATAAAAATATAGAAAAATATATTAAAATGGCTCAAAAAATTGGATTTTGATGAATAGAGCTACAAACAAACTGAATAATACTATTCAAAAAAAAAGAAAAAATAAATAGCTTAATAAATAATTGATTAGATATGTTATTTATATGACAACACTCTCATGATGAAAATATAAATAATAAAATGTGAACAAATTTAAACAAAGAAGAATTTATAGAATGGTTTAATTATATAAGAAAGAATAATATTCATAAGAAATTAAAAATAACTATAAATATTGTTATTACAAAAAATAATATTTATAACACAAAGCATTTTATACAATTTTTAATAGACCATGATATAATAGATTTACTCTTTCAAAGAGAATTAAATATATGACTTGTATTCCCAAATTGATATGCTCGAGAAAATAGAAGAGAAGTGTTATTAGACTTTAGTTCAAAACAGGTAAAAGAAATCAAAAAAATAGTATCATTATGTGAAAGGAATAATATTGATATAAACTTTCATTTTTCAGCACCACCATTTTGTATAATAGATCTATCTAAATATAGTGATGAGTACAAATCATTAATAAATAATAAAAGTTTTACAACTAATACAGAACATATATTGGAAGACAAGCAAAAATTAAGTTTTTGTAAAAAATGCAAATTTAATGATTATTGTCATTGATTTAATAAAAAATTCTTAGAATATATATGATGAAAAGAAAAAATAAAAAAAATATTACATAATAAATCAATTTTTAAATAGCTAGATCATATATTTAAAATATATAACAAATAATTTCTTAAGTTATATCTTTTAGTTCTTTTTCTAAATAAAATCTTAAATTTTTGTCCTCTATCTTAGCAACTTTTTGTCAGCTATCGAATACATCTTCTACTTGACAAAATAATTTTTCAGTCTCTGACCAATCATTATTAATAATTGCTCTTCCAAACAAATAATAATTTATCTTTTTATTATAATTATAATTTTGAATAATGGCTGACCTTTTATTTATGTTATCAAAATCTGTAAAAAGTATATCCGGTAAAAAATTTGATTTTCAAAGTTTTAATTTATTAAAATACTTTAAAGCATATTTTTCAAATCAAAAATTCACAAACACTTCTCACTCATTATCAAAATATATAACTTCATCTTCTCACTCATAAATATATTGAAATATAGAATTTTTAAATTTTTTTTTATTTTTTCATACTTCTAAATGATTGAATAAAGATTCTTTTTCTTTCAATTTTATATAATTTGTAGAGAATAAAAAATCACTATAAATTTTAAATAAAAAAGCATAAACACTTGTCTTATATCATTCTTTCCTTTCTGTCTCATAAAGTTCGGATAATGAAGAATCTAAATTTAAGTTAAAAAGATTCTTTAAATGAGTATAATCTATTTTTGATATTATTGATCCATTTATTTCATTATAATTTTTTTCTGATAAAAACCTATTTATAATATTTTGTGGTTCACAAAAAAATAACTTTATTAAGTCTTTATCTAACCACTCTACAAACCTTTTTTTTTCAGGAAGTCTGATTTTGGGTATTTTATTTTTTTCTTCAAGCTTATACAGAATTTTAATTATTACATATCAATTTTGTTTCTTCATAGAAACTTTTAATAAATATAACTCTATTAAAAGATATTAGTTATTTTTTTATTTTTTTCAAGTCATAGTTTTAAAATAAAAACAAAAATATTTAAATATACTTATAATTAAATATTTTTTGCTTATTATCAGTTACACAGTTTTATCTTTTGATTGTAATACCCATATTTTTTTATTTTTAATAGTTCACTCTATAATCTGTGATTTACCACTAAATATATATTCAATCAAAAGTCAGGCATTTATAAGTTTGTTAACATAATATCTAAAAAAATTTATTTCAAAAGAAGGCACTAAGAAAAACTTACTTTGTTTTTTTCAATTTAAAATAGTTAAAAAATAATCATTATTGTTAATATTTTTTTCTATGTAAAATTCTTTTTGTAGCTTATCATAATTTATAATTACTGACTCTCTAGATATTCAAGAAGTTAAGTTTTCATTTATTCATGGAACAGCTTCTATCCTTAAATATTTATCTTTAAATAAAGTATCAATCACAAAACTAAAGTCTCATATTATAAATTCCTGTAAAATAGGATAAATATAATAATGAAAATTATTTAATTCATTAAGCTTTTCATATTCTTTCAATTTAATATTTCAAAAAATAGACATTTTTGATAAATATTTTTTCAGTTCTACTTCTGTATATATTGGATAAAAAGATTCAAATACTCCCGAAAAAGAGTATTTTCAATCCTCATGATTAACACAACTTCTTAGGATTAAAGGTGAATTTAAATACTGAAAATATTTAGGAATCTCATTAATAGAGCCAGAAAAATAATTGGGAACCCCCATGTTTTTCAATTTTCTTTTTTCAAGCTCTTTTTTTAAAATATCAATTTTTTTTGACTTTTCAAACATGACAATATTAATTTACAATAAAATTTTAATTTTTCTTAATTATTTTTTGTTTAAAATCAATTTCAACATAATCTCAATCATCAAGCACCTCATATAAATATTCAGCTCCATAAATTATAGGTTTTCAAATTTCTCTACACATATAAATAGCATGAGTAAGCAATGTACTTTCTTCCACGATAATCAGTTTTGCCTTTTCTAGTAGATTAAAGTGAAAGTTATCAACATCATATCATACAAGTATATCAAAATATAAATCATTATTATTTCATATTATACAAATTTTTCATTTGTAATAATCACCAAAGATATTGCAATTTAAATCTCACTGAAAATAAATATATTTAATAATATCTTTTTGAGAGGGAATATATTTTTTAAGTAACTTTATTTCAGACTTCAATTTAAAGATTGCAGGTAAAATACAATAATTACTAAGTTTTTTTTCTTGAGTCTTATATTTTATTTCATTTTTTATGTTATTTTGAAAATATAATATTCTCTTTAATGACCTTAATTTATCATCTAAAATTTCTCTAGAACTTTTTTTTTCTCATAAAAAACGATTATAATATTCAGATCTTAAGTCATATGTATTTAAACTAAAAATGTTTAAGTAATCTTTAACAATTAAATTATTTTCCTTTTCAATTGATTCATAATCAACAAAGAAATTAAAACCTTCAAAGAATAAATCAAACTTATTAATATTTAAAATTTCTTCTTTTGATAAAAACACAAAATCTACTGATATGTCTTTAGTCAAAAGATTTTCATACTCATAGCTTCTTATAAAATCTAATCACTTTGATCTATCTAAAAAAATTTTTATATTTTTGGGGCCAAAAAACTCCATAAGTATATCATGATATTTTTCTACAGAACATGGGGGTAAATATTCCAAAAATAAGAACCTATAGTCGAAAACAACAAATTCATCTTTATCAAAATACAAATATAAAAAATCTAATAGTTGTCTATACTTAGAAATAATTTCAAGCATATCAATTAAAATCAAATAAATAATTTAAATTTAACTCATTTTAATTATAAAGATAGCAACACAAAATTGCAATTAAAATAGTAGCACATTTTTTTAATTATGCCTAAAATTACAAAATGAAGAAAAGGAAAATCTATTAGATTGTTTTAAAGTAGAAGTTCAAAAGATTAATGACTTATTACATAGATACTGTTTAATTAATTCGGACATTGATTTATTGGAATACAGAAAATACAAATAAAAATTTATTTGCTTAAATAAAAATACAAAATCTCATCTTCTTTATAATAAAAGGGATCATATATGCTCTTTTCAATAAAGAAATCTTGAGAAAGTATTTTATATATCTCATTATAAGTGTATCCCCAAACAGGCAACTCCGAATCGATATAAAACAAAGGATGGTTTATTATTTTTCTTGCCTTAAAAACTCTTATAAAAATCTTTCCAGTACTTTTAATTATTTCCTTATATTTCTTTAAAATTTTTCTTCATTTTTGTTTTTCATTAACATGAAAACATCAAGCATCTACTATGATATCAAATTTTAAGTTAAAATTTATACTTAAAATATCTCAGAATATGAATTTTCCACTAGAAATATTATTGTATGCATATTCTATGGGTTCTTTGGCAAAATCTATTCAATAATAATTTATTCCTTTTTCAAAAAAAGCATAAGAATTCTTTCAATGTCAGCAACCCACATCTAAAGCCTTCAAATTACAAGTGAAATCATAGTAATTTAAGAAATCAACAACATGTTGGTCTGGTTTATAAAATCCCCAATCAACAGAAGTCTTATTTTTATTATAATACTTATTCCATTTTTTTATTAATTCTTTATTTTCCATATTTACAAATAAATTAAAAGTATAATTAGCTAATATTTTATATAAATATAATTCTTTTAGGTTATTTAGCTTTCAAAGAATATTTCGCAAACATTACAAATATCACAATTGCAAGGACAATGCTGGATCTTTTCGAAGAAATTAAGTCTATCTAGTTTTTTATTATCAACATATAAGTTTCACCAATGACTAATTACTTCCCAGTCAAAGATATTTATAAGATTTCAATCATAATTTTCATTTTTATATATATCTAATAAAAACTTTATTTGTTCTGTAGACGAATCTCTTGTAACCAACTTAAAATGATTAATATATCAATTATAATGTTTCAAATCTTCTGGCCTGATAAAAGGAATTCTAAAAAACATTCTTTTATTTTTTCTCAACATTGGATAACAAGTAAGTTCTTCAAAATCCACTCAATGCAATGTTTCATATCATCATGCTACAGCCTGAAAATGCTCATTCCTGAAGGGACAATTCCTAAAACAGTTTTCATTCAGCATAAGTTGCAATTCTAAGCCAGTTTCTTTCTTTATTTTTTTTATTAATTCAATATTTCTATTAATGTCCCTATCTATAGTTATAACATCTACTCATAATTCTTTTAAATAGATAGCATGCTCAACTGTTTTTACCCTACAATTAACAGAAGAATATATTTTTTTATTTGGAAATTTCTTTCTTAAAAACTTGTAAAGTAACATATTAGTAACTTTTATTGAAATAGTAGAAGTATCATCCAAAAAAGCAATAAATTTAAATATATTTTTTAAATTACTAAATGTTTCTTTTCAAGTGAACATTGAATTTAAAAGCATGATTGGCTCTATTCAAAACTCATTACATTTTTCTATTAAACGATAAATGTCTCAACAATAATCTCACTCCTGCCTTGGAGTTCTTCAAGTCGAAGTTAGTTCCTTAGGGGAGCAAAATTAACAGAACTTATAAAATCCATATATTCATACAATAAGTCAAAGAAACCAGGCTTTTCATTATATCAGATTGAAAATTTCATTATTCAAATTTCAAAAATAAAACATAGTCTAATAATACTTACTTATTTTATTATAATAAGTTGAAAAATAATCCACAACATCAAATAATTTTTTTTCTTTTTCTTCAAAGCTTTTTAAATAACTATCTATTAAGTATTCTTTTTCTTTAATAATTTTATTCAAACTATCTATATTTTCAACATCTTTGATATTTCATATTTTAGCAGAATCTTTTAGATCTCATCATATTCCTATATAGTTTTCCACCACATCTGATAAAAAAATTTCTCAATCGTAATTTATAAAAATCTTATCATAATTCAACAACTTTTCGTCCCCATCATTAACTCACTCAAAAAAAAGTTCTTTATATCCTATTTTCAAAGATAAAAGTTTTTTATACAATAATTTTAATTTTTCAATATCTGAATCAGTCCAAAGATTATTATAAAATACAGGTAAAATATTGTAATTACGAAATCATTTTTTATAAAAACCTTTGACAAATTCATAAGCATTATCAAGATTTTCAGGTGTCAAAGTCAAAGAAAAATAAAAATCTTTATAACCTTTAAAATATTCGGATTTCTCAGTATAGTTTTTATTTTGAAAATCTAAAGACAAGTTAACTTTGAAGTTTTTTTCTTTCAGAAAATCAGCAATTTCCTTGTTAATAAAATATCAGTTAGTAGCCAATTCAAAATTAATATTTTTAGAAATATTAGCTATTTTTTTAATTTTATTATATTCAATCAATGGCTCTCATCAAAGAAATTTTATAGTATCTATTTTTTTTATGTTTTTACTTAAAAAATTATATAGACAAGAAAAATTGTTTTCGTTAATCGATTTATTTCATATATTAACTATACAATAATCACAATGCAAATTACATTTATTAGTTAAAAATAATGTTATGCTATTCATTCATTATTACAATAATCTATTAAAAAACAAAATTTACACCTATTTTCTATTTTACAATACGGTTCTGTTTTTTTTAACCTTTGTATATCTTCTTTTCATAATTGCTCATATACTCAAAATTTATAATCATAATATTTTCAATAGTTCCCAAAAAAACTTCTTGGAAATTTTATAAAATGTGTTTCTACTCAAATTTTATCTAAAACATCAAACAATTTATTTATGCTTTTTCTGTAGTTATTATAATCAAGAAAAAGTAAATTTCTATTATTTTTTTCATAAGGTTTGTCAAATGGAAAAAATCAAATAAATTCAAAACTTTCTACACCAAATTTTTTGTATAAAATAAAAACATCCTTATATAAATTTTCGATATTTTGTTTATTTATATGAATAATTGCTTTATAAGATAGATCTGATTTTGAAATTAAATTTATATTTTTTAATAACTCCTCATATCATATTCCTCATCAACTAACTAATTCATGAGTATACTTATCAAAAGTATTAAAATAAAATCATATTCAAGTTAGTCAATTTTTTTCTAAATCACTTATTAAATTTTTATCCAGTTTATAAGTATTAGTAAGTATGGAAATATTGTTAATGCCTTGAGTTCTTGCATAATTTAAGATATTCAAAAGATTTGGATGCAACAAAGGATTTCATCCAAAAATTCATAGAAAATCTGTGTTTTTAGAAATTTCTTTTATTTGAAAATAAATATAATCTAAAGATTCATACTTATTTTTTTTTCTATAAGAAGATTCTAGACAATATATACAATTATTATTACATATATTTACAATTCTTATATCTGACATTTTTTATTTGCTATTTTTCATAAAGGATCAAAATCAGCATAGCTTCAGGTAGCTATATGTGCTTCCATTCTACTTCCACCCTTGCAATGATTTTTATACACACAATCCAAACATTCATTTGGAAGAAATCAATTATTTAGCATCTTTTGAGTAAATTCTTTACTCAAAAGTTCTGAAATAGATTCTTCAAATACACTTCAAACAACAGTATCAAATCATGACATCAATTGAAAACCTCATTCATTGGTAATAATAAATTTTACATTATGATTATCTGCTAATTCTCATTCAATTACTTTTTCTGCCAAATCTGTTTTTCTAGTAACACAAAAAGGAACTGCATCAACTATTTTATAATCAACATTATATTTTTTATTAAGATTGTACAATTTTCTTATAGCAAGTGACATCATTCATTTTGAAATTCATTTAGAAATTTTTGTACTATATAGCCTAAAAAAATGCCACTGTGTTATTCAAAATTGATTCAAGCAAAAATCATATATTTTTTCTAGGTTTATAATATTTTTATTATCAAGTATAGTCATAAACTCTAAATTAATATTAGGATATTTATATATTATTTTTAAATTTTCTATTTTATTTCTAAACTTTTTATAAAAAACTTCTTCTGGCACATCTTTTTTATAAATTTCACTGAATCATCTAACATTTGTATATGCATAATCTTTTTCATTAAATTCGTGTATTGAAACCATCAAGTTTATAGGATACTGAATTATTTTATCTACTATTCTAGAATTCAAGAGATCTCAATTAGTATTTACACGAACATATATTCACTTATTTAAACAATAGTCAATTATATTAAAAAAATCGTAATGCAATAAGGGTTCTCATCATGAAATTATAATATCTCTACATCAATTTTTATACAAATCATCAACTATTCACTTTATTTGTTCAAAAGTTAAAGGTTTTATAAAGTTTCTTTGATCTAAATTATAATCATAATCGTTGAAACAATAATAGCAAGCCAGATTACAATGAGTTGTTATTGTAAGCACCACTCAAAATATTTTTCATATATATTCTTCAGATGTCTTAAAAAAATTAAAATCTTCATGCTCATTATCTAATATTTTCTTTCAAACAAATTCTACCAAACTCTTTTCTCACACAATAAACCAATTATTTGTTTGATAGTCTACTCTGTCAGTATTAAAATCTTTATGCACAAATAAAATACCTTTCTTTTTATTTCATTTTTTAAACTCCACAATTATTTTTCACATAGTTTTTTCTTTTATATCAAAAAGAAAGTAACCATTTCAAAGATCTTGATTGTATAATATTTGGGCCTGATATAAGACTAAAGCATAAAAAGTATGAGTTATCATTTTTAATCATGAAGTTTATATTTATAAAAGAAACATTTATTACAAATATCATGATATTTTTTTCTAAATTCTTGTTTTCTTTCTAACAAAATATTAAAATCATGATAAACATCATTTATATTTCAAAGCAATGCATCTGGATTTATACCCATATTAGCACAAATATATACATCTCCTTTATAATCTACAAAAAAATGATCATATTTCATCACCTCACATACATCTTCCTTTGACCTATATTCAAAATAATCTCTCAAAATTTCTTCATCAAAATATTTTTTATGAATTTCATCTGAAAGATTTCATCAAAAATTATATGCCAACAAGGTTCCATACTCTTTTCCTATTTTTTCAGCTAATTTTTTAAATTTCTCAAAATCATCCAAATTATTCTTTAGTATCACAAATTCTCGAGAAAAGTTAACTCCTGAATCCCTCAACATATCTATAAACTTAACAAATTTTTCATATTGATTTCTACCAACAAACTTATCAAATTTCCATTTAGTTAAGTATATTACAGATGCCATCAATGTAATATTATACCCTTTATCATTATAACTTTTTATTTTTTTAAGATCTTCCATTGTTACATCCTGTCATTTAGTAGGAATAACTGCATCTATATTAGGAAGTTTTTCAAATAAATGATCTATAAACTCATACAAAGAATCATTTTGAAAAATATCACCAACTCACGATATATCCACTTCCATACATCAAAGAAATTTTATAAAATCTACAACTTTAGAAAAAGTATCAAAATCCATGTTACCAAACTCTGTTCTATAACTTTTAATACAAAATTCACAGTTAAGAGAACATATACTTGTTAGTTCAACTTCTATTCATCTGGTAACTGTAGTAACTTCCGAAGTTTTTTTTTTCATAATTAAATTTAAAAAATAAACATTATTTTATCTATCCTTAGCTTTGGTCATTATACTAAAATAATCTATTATCTTATCTATTTTCTTATATTCTTTTTGTTTTCAAATTTCAAGTTCGAATTCTTTTAGCAAATTGTATATAACGCTCTCATCATATCAACATATAATCTCATTTAAATTCTGATAGTTTATATTTCATAGATACATTTCATTTTCTACCTTTTTTTTAAGAAATTCAGGAATAATATTATATTGCTTTTGAAGCCGAATATCACTATCTACATCCTGATATATTTCTCCTCACACATCTAATATAAACTGTCTTTCTCTGGAAAATCATCTATCATACTTAAAATATCATATATTTTTGGATTTACTTATTTTGATAAACTGATTAATTTTTTTTGCTAATATTTTTATATTTTCATTGTTCCAACTCATAGTAGTATATACTGGTATTATATTAATATTTTCAAATCAGATACCATTCATAACAGCAGCTGTTTCCTCAATATTACTCATTTGTCAAGGAACAAATATATAATTAACACTTGTCTTTTCTCTGCTTGCAATCTCTTTTATATGTTTATTTTCTTTCAAAACATCATTATTTATAGTATCTATACTAATATCTACTTTAATATCATATTTGTATATTCTTTCTATAATAAAATCATCTATTAACCATCAATTTGTAACCAAACTATATGTTATTTTTGTTTTTATTTCTTCTAATGATTTTAAAACATGATCAATATGTTGTTTTCACAACAAAGGCTCTCATCAAAAAAAATTGATATGAATTCACCCTAACTCTCAATCATAATTTCTTATAGATTTAATGAAATTATCAACAACTTCATTTTTTATAAATCATCTTTCAAAATTAATATCACAATAAGGACATCTTTTATTACATCAATTTGTTATAACTATTTCAAATAATAAAGGTCTATCCATCAATATTAATCTTCTCTTTTTAAATCCAAAGTAGCACAATGTAATCATCCCCCAAACAATTCACAATGTCTCATTCTAACTGGAATTACATCAAAACCATTTTCTTCCAGCTTTTTAATAGTTTTTTCTGCATAATCCATAACCAATACTCTGTTTTCACTTATAGACAAAACATTAGTATTTGCTCATCTCATACTACAAAGCTGAATATAGTTCATATCAGTATCCAAATAAGAGTTATGATTAAACTTCCCAGATTCTTCTCAGGTATAAATTACTTTCCAATCATGAAATTTCTTGGGCAAATAATTTTTAATATCTTTTTGCATTAATTCATTGTTTGCCAAAAATATTCATCTACTAAGAGCTGATAATTTTCAATCAATATGATTGTCATCTAAGTAATAAACCTTATGTATTCTTGTATCGCTTCACAAAACTTTTTGCATCCAATCAGCTCACAACTCATGCATATAACTTGATATATTAAACAATATATCATCTCACAATTTTAACATATGTGCTGCCTCAAAAACTATATCATATTTTAACCTATCAAAATTTTTAAAATCTCTTTTTTCATCCCATTCCTTAAAATCAAAACGACCTTTTCTAAAAGAAGGACTTGGAGCAGAAAGCCATACTGCTCCTTCTTCAAATTTTTCCTGTAATATCTTATAATATAAATCTTTTTCAAAATATCTGTTCACCCCTCACGGAGTGCTTTCTATAATTTTATCCTTATAAACAAAAATCAAATCTCTAGGATTGGCAGCAGATGACATCACACCTTTAAAATATGGGCCTCTGAAAGCCTTTACCCTTTCTAATCTTTCAGGTCTATAAACTTTCACTCAAAGCTTTTTCAAAAGCTCTGATAGATTATCTAAATCTTCCTGTCTTTCTTTAATTTTTTGTGAATCAACACGGTAATCTTTAAAATTTTCAAAAGTACTATGCCTCAAATTTTCTCAAAACAAAACTTTAAATGTTTCTTCAATATTTTTTAAGTTAAAGTTTTCTACATCTCATACAATTATTTCTTTTAAATTTCATCGTTCAGTCGAGGGTCAATAATATTTCTTTAGCATAATAATCAATTAAAAGAATTAATAAAAAATATTTTCACAATAATTTTTTAAATTAGAATCACTTATCTGTTCACAATCTCAGTTATTTTCCAAAGAATGTTCTATTTCATCATAATCATTTTTTATAACATCTATATCATATCAAATAATTACTTTTCAAACTAAATAATATAAAATTTTTTTTCAATGATCATAATTCTCTCATGTACTACTTTTTAAGTTGTTATGATTATAATTAGTATTCAAAATTTCAGTTAATTTGTCTTCATTTCAATCATTTAATTCTTTTAAATAATTAAGTGTATAATTAACAAATCAATAGTTAACAAAAACTTCTCAATCATCATCATAATATATAATTTCATCTTTTCATTCACAAATCTTATCTAATACTTCATCATCAAATGATTCATTATAAGTTCAAGTTGATAAACAACTAAAAAATCTTTCTTTTTCTTCTGACTCAAAATAATTTGTTCCAAAAATATAGTCACTGTATATTTTAAATATTTTTGCATATATATCAGTTCTATATCATTCTTCTTCGGCAGTCTTATTTAATTTTTCAAATGCTTCATCTGAATTTCAACTTAAAAACATCTTCCATAATTTATACTCTCAGCTTGACATAACATAATCTCTACTTCTTTTTTGCTCACTAATAAATTCATCAATATATTTTTCAGGGTTTTTCATAAAATTTTCTTTATCATTAGGTTCTATATAAGATACAAAATTATTAATTTCTTTATTAGACATTTTAGGGAAAGTTCATTTATTTATTTGTTCATTTATAAAATTTCTTAATTCTAGCTCAACAGAATCATGATCTATATCTTCATGTTCATTAAAAAACTTTTTTAAATAATAAATAGGATTATTAACAAAATAACGAAAATCTTCCACTTCCATCCAATAAGCAAAATTTTCTTTTTGTTGATTTGATAAATTTGGTATATCTCAAGCTTCTTCATGATCCTCTAAAATAGATATTATAAGTTCTCTTTCAGAACTAGACAAATCACGACCAACTTCAAATCCTCATTCGACAGTAATTTGCTCATAATTTTCTTTTATAAGTTCTTCTATATTATTGTGTTCATCTAAATCAACTCAATACTCTTCTACTAGTATTTTTTTTGTTTCTTCTATTTCTTCATCTGTCAAAGGCCTATTTTTATTAAAATCTTCTCAAAATTGTTCTCTTTCTCTTTCAAGATAATCTGAACCTAGAGCATTCTCAACACTTTCTACATAATCTTCTTCCTCTTCATTTTCCTCTTCATTTTCCTCTTCATTTTCCTCATCTAATTCAATTCTATCATCATCTTGATTCAAAGCAGATTCTCCATCACTTTCATGTATAGACCTATCATTAACTAAGAAATAATAAACAAATATTACAAGAAAAAAGAATAATATTAAAGAAAAAAACATAACAAACACTTTATTTGTAAACATTAATATTATACTTAAATTTTAAAAAAATTACCACCTACTTCAGTGACTTCAGTGACTTCAGTGACTTCAGTGACTTCAATGACTTCAGTGACTTCAGTGACTTCAATGACTTCAATGACTAGCATGACTACCATGACTTCAATGAGATAAGCCTACATAATTTCTTGTATCTATAGATCAACTAATATGCCCATTCACATTTTTATCAATAGTAAAAGTTTTTTGATCTATTTCAACCTCAACATTATCAAATCAGCTATCATCAGTATCTGTATGATGGGTATTACTATCATTACTAACACCATAATTAAAAGCATAAGCAGACTCTATTTCAAAATATTTACTAATATTTTCCTCTGAAGACACTCATGCAGAAGACGCTCCTGCAGCAAACAAAGCTCAAACATATAAAGGTAAATTTGTTTTTTTACCAGAAACCTTTTGATCTTCATGTCTAACCATTGAGTTAATATTTTTTTTCTTATGTATCATTTAAATTATTTTTAATATTTAAAAATTATTGATCTACAAGTCTTTCAAGAGTATCTTCTTGAAGCTTAAACCTATCTTCTTTTTTGTACTTACTATTAATATTTCAACTAATTGTATAACTGTATATAGGGCAAGTTCATATATAATTACTTACTGGATTGGTGTCATAACCAGGAAGATAGTCTATAATACTTGCAGACAACATAACCTTTGTTACAACATCTAAAACCATAGATTTATATATTTCTTCAGCAGATCTATTATCAATTTCTCATATCTTAAATGAACAATCTCAAGTTTGAGCTAGCATTCTTCATTCATCACATGTATATATTCCTCAATCCCAGTTATAGGCTACCTGACCAAGCACAGCACCACAAGGACTCCTCTCTTCCATATAATTTATTCTTTTAGATGATCTTAAGTTTCAACAATGTATTTTATGAGAGTATGTATCAGATATATTTATTCATTTTTCTTGCTTATTTTCTATATAATCTAACATTTTTTCATAAAAGCTCCAGTATTCTTCATAATTATATCCTATACTATCCCATAGTTTCGTAGCCATACCATAAGGATTTAAAGGTCTTACAAATATATTATCTAGTCATAAACTTATATAAGTATCTACTAGTTCTTGTGGTTTATCAAGAAGCTTATTTGTAACTGTACATATAGCTCATACTTTTTTCTCAAGTCACCTTTTCTCATACTCAAAATTAATTTTTTTAACCCACTTTGAAACAGTCTCAAAACTACTTGTATCACCTATCCAAGCTCTATTCCAATCATGAACTTCTTTTGGTCAATCTATACTAGTAGAAATATCTACTCAATTATCTAACAAAAAGTTCATCTTCTCATCATCAATCATTGTAAGATTTGAAACTAAGTTTATATTTACTTTTAGATTATACACTTTGTTTTTTTCATGAATATATTCAACAGCATACTTCAAACCTTCCCAATTAGCAGTTGGTTCTCATCACTGAAATTCTATATCTATAGCTCATGCAGTTGTATTAAATATCACATCTATAGTCTTTTTTATCTTTTCATTTGATAAATGATATTTTCATGAATCATCGATTTTAGCACTAGCATGACAGTATTTACAAGAATGATTACATGCTAACGTTAATACTATTATATGCAAGCTTGGTCATTGCATTATATAATGATATCTATTCAACCATTTTCAAGCAAGATATTTAATATACATTTCATCATTTTTATCTAATCTACTTGATTTTTGCATACCAGCTGAAACCAACCTATCTTCCAATTCAGAAGAAGTTTTTCAATCAATAAAATCATTAAATTCTCTTTCAGACAATATTAACCATTGTCAAAAATCATTACTCAAAAAATATTTTCAACTTTTTAGTTTTTTAAATTTAAATGGCAATATTTTTTTATTTTTTAGATTGATTTTTTCCATCACCAATAAGATTATATAAATGTAAATAATTATCCTTCTTTTTTATTTTCCATCTCATCTTCTTCTATTTCCTTAAGTATTCACAAAATCTCATCTTTATCATCCTCAAAATCAGGATCACTTTCTATTTCTTTCATTATTTCATCAATAGACTTTTGTTTTTGATCTCACTCATCTCATCAATCAAGAGATCAAGGGTTCGATCAAGGAAGAAGTTTTTCTAGATCTAACTTAACATCCTCTAACGTTAAACCATAACCTAAAGCTGTTTCCATAATTCTTTCCTTCATTTTACCTGTTTTTTTATCTATCTGAGACCTCAAATCATGAAACACCAACTCTTCTCAAAAAGAATCTACAATACCATCCATATCTAGTTTTTCATCTTTAAGCTTGAACTGAACAACAAAATCATCCCCATCTTTCTTAAAAAACATATACACTTTATCTACAAGCTCATATGCAGCTCTTAATATAGTCTTTTTATCAAAGATTTTTCAATCTACTACCATTTCAAAATTAAATGTTCATTTTTCTATTTTTTTAACAAAATTTTCCATTCTAATTAGCTTCATTATACAAATAAATATAATTATCTACTATATCAACAAAATCATCTTCTTCACACTTCAAAGTAAATTCAGTTTTATTTTCATCATAATCTATTTTCTTTCAGCAATAATCTTCAAATTCCTTAATAGACTTTTCCAATATTTTCTTCGTATATATACCCCTATCTAATTTAAATTCTCACATAACACATGATTATATTAAAATATAAACAAACTTAAATTTTACCTAAATAAATTATATTTTTTTTGATTTCCTTTTCAAGCTAATTTTGATATAAGCAAATATTAACACAATCAATACAAACAATACAGACAACATTAAGAGCAAGTATTTTATCTAAAATTGCTTTACATTTTAAAAATAAGCAACTTAATTAACAACTTCTGAAAAAATAGGAAGTCATTTTTCTGTAACTCTATTATCATATCTTAGGTATATAGGAGATAGCTTATGAATAAAGTCTTCTAAATCACAAGCTCCTCATCACTGATCACACTCAAAAGGATCACTTCACTGCCATTCATCATCCTCTAAAATTGGTTCTCAAGAAGTACGAGTACATTCAACAACATCACCAGAAACCTCACACTCAATACCTCAAATAAGCTCAGCTGGTCATCACTCGTTTTCATCATAATATGGGATAAATGACTCATAACTATCTGCTCAATATGCATCTGCACTTACAAGATATGTTCTTCTAAGAAATTCCAAATCATATTTTCTTGAAGTTTCTGTGTCACATGTTTCAGTATCATCTAATTGTACAAAATAAGGACACTCGGGCTCGTCTCTTGTAGATCATCACATTGTATTGAAAGACCATAAACTTCCTTCTATGTATAATTGATGCCTACGCTCATGCTGCGTCAAATTAAATTCAGGATCATCCCAGTCTCACTTATAAGTAGAAACACCTTTTTCCGCATACAAGAAAGCATCTATATGAGTAACATCTTTATGTATATATATACTTCATCAGTTATAATCATCATCCATCAATGAAACTATTCAAAGCAATCAATCATCACTTGCTCTAATATTATCCTTTATAAAAACATCTCATCATTCAGTTGCTACTAAATTTTGCTCATTCACATTACTAGAATCTATATAAATATCATCATCAAAAAAATGAACATATGTATTCTGGTATCTTTCTGATGTACTACTATTTCATAAACTTACTGATCCACCTCAAGAATTCCCATCTATACCTCACTTCATTCCTCATACTGATTTTCTTACTTGGTTTCTTAATTCCGACCTAGAAAGTCATCAATGAGAATGTCTTTCATCATCAGTATATATTTCATTCAAAGCATCAAAATCTTCTGCAGAGATAGCACCTTCTACTCACATAGCAGACTGCATAGCCAAATCTCTTTCTTCTGGATTATAATTATAATTTGTTCTTCATATCAATTCTGAGTTCCAGGTAGCATACACACCACCACCATAATCATACCCAAAATGAGTAGATATATAACCAAATTCACCAGGATCAAGGGTTTCTCCAGAATGTCTTTCAAACCACTGTGTAAAATCATATCTAGTAGATGAAGACAAAATTTCATTACAATCACTATCTCAGTCAAAAGCATCACTATCAAATCAATATGTAGTAACACAATATTCATTTCAGTCTATATATGTATCAATAGGCTCTCAATCAGGATCATATTTTATCATAAATTCAGAAGATGCATTATCAAGCTCCACTTCAAAATCTTGTTCACCATCCTCATTGGCCATTGGTGGAAGTCAGTCAATTTCACTTACTTTTGACCTAGGCTCAAATGATAAATTTGTTTCAGCACTACTATCTGAATTACTCCAATTATTACCCATATTATCAGTTACTTGATAACTAAACTCTTCTACAGAAAATGTTCAATTTGCCAAATCATATCAATCATATGTAGGCACATAGGATTTAATATCAACATCATACACTCAATCAGATATTCCATCACTATAATCATAGGTATAATTTATATTATTTCAATTTCATATATCAAATTTACTATAGCTTGAATCAGCAGTTCTTTGGTATCTTATTCAACTATCTCCTCAACTCAAGTCATCTTCCCAATCTTTTTTATATTGTTGTAAATACACATGATTATCGTACCCAAAATTTACTCTTACTTCTCTATTTATTCTCTGAACTGGTACTACATAATTTCCATGTTCATCTCTTAATCTTATACGTCACCTAAAATTATCACTATCATTACCAACTCTTGTATCATAAAAGTCATTAGAAAAATGTGGAGTTACTGGCTCATTTGCAAATACTCGCCAGTCATACCTTACATTCTGACTATGATTAGAAGTAGCATTAGTGTCAATATTATCAATTGACAATTCAAATTCCTGCTCATTTGCACCTCATAAATCAGTCAAATCAACACTAAAACTATGACTTGTTGAAGTTATTGTTGTAGAACCAGAACCATCACTGTTATGAAATTCCCAGCTAATATCAATTGAATTACATCAAGCAGGTCAACAAACAGAATCTTCATCATAAGAAATTTCTACAGTAAGCTCATTTGCTAAGACCCAATTTTCAGAACTTGTTCAGTCTACTCAGTCAAGAGTAACATCAAAATCATTTGTACTTGTATCTGGTTGCCACTCTAAACATGATGCACTTGTATTTCATGGTCAATTTATCTGCCTATATCTAGTACCATTCCATCATATAGTAGTACCATCACCTCGCTCGTGAGATCTAGTTCAAGATGATGGTCATCAATATACTTGAACCAATTCTCAAGCACCACATCTACCATTACTTCATACATTTCACTTATGCACCCATTCTGCATTAACCAATCAACCCCAAAAAACAAATACGAATATTATTATAAATACATATCTCATTTTTTTGTTTTTATTTATAAATGTATTTCATACCAACAAAATTATATCAAAAAAAATATAAATGTCAAACTTTTTTGATATATTTTACGACAAATTAAATGAAAATAAGATTAGGATATCTACTTAAATAAGCAAATAAAAAAAATTTATTTTTTTCATAGTATATTATGGAGACACATCTGGAGCCAATACACCTACATCTTCATCCAAATCAAATAGATTGGAAACCGAATAAACTTTCTCCAAATCTTGATCATACAACACAGCTCTTATAGTATCTCACCTCCATAATGTTGACTCAAAGTCTGCATAATGAGCAGGACAAGACAATACATTTACAGTATCTATATATAATTCATTGTTGAAATCTGGTTCATGAAAGTTTTCTTCTACATCATCCAACATATCAGCCAACCACCTACATTCATCTCCTATTCAATCACCTACTCAATGAGTCTGATTTGGATTGTCATCAAAAGGACAAACATCATATTCTTGGAAATTATTTGCCATTTCAGCTTGTTGTTTGAGTGCATTAATATTTATATGTTCTTCTTCATATACACAATTCCCATCATCATCTCTTTCTTCAGGCTCAGACACAATAAGATTATCTACATTCTCAAATCAATCACCAGAAATATCATTACTACATAAATCAGGCACTCCATCACCACTCATATCACAACTTAGTTGAGATACATCACCATCACAAAAATCTTGTCATTGCACATACAAATTTATTGAACTTGTTAAAACATCTCAAGATTGTGTGTATACAAAAACTTTCAAATCATAATTTCATCATAAATTATATCAATATTCTATTTCCATACTTTCCTCTGATATATCTTCATCTACTATAGTATTTTTGTCTCAAAAATCCCACCTAATTTTATCTATATAATCATAATCAATATTTTCAAAATCAAGAGAAAACACATTTGATGAAAATGTAGACAACACCAAATCTGACTGTATTTGAAAAGGAGAGACTCAAAGTCAAGATTCTTGGACAAACAAACTCAAACTATTTGACAATACACTACCATCTTGTAAATATATGTTTTGTTGGATATATTTTTCTCAATACTCATCAAATATCCAAGATATATCTACACTATCTGTTTCGCGAAAATCACCATTAAGGTTCCATTCTACTACATCTATATCATCTTGATCAAAACCACCCATATCAGTCATTATATCAAATCTTTCTCAAACTATTGCCTGATCTTCATTTATATATATATATGAACGATAATTTTCTTCTATAAAGGAATTGGATTCTGCCACCTGATCTCAATCATATTTTCACAATGCCAATATTTGTCAAGAAAAGTCTTCATAAGCATTTCATTCCAGCACAAAACTATCATGGATATCTTTTTCTTCTTCAACATTATCATATCTCCAAACCACTTCATCTACATTTTCTCAAAATGCATTACATTCTACAATTCAAGTTGACCTTTCACAGCTTATCTGTAAAGAAGAATATTTTTTTTCTGATTCAACAAAAACATTTATTAAAGCGCTAGAAACATATTCACCATCAACCTTTCATCTTGCTACAACATTAAATTTACCTGCATCAGAATAAACATTTTCAACACTAGTTCAGTATCAATAACTACCATCACCAAAATCCCATTCAATCTCATCATATTCAAAATTTGTATTTACTTGAAAATTTATCGTATCTCATTGAGTTATAGATTGATTATCTGCATCAATAGAAAGATGATATCAAGACACCTCATCCACGTCTATTTCAAATGGTTCATAATTTCATTTTTCTCATACATTTTGCACAAGCATATCAAATTCAAAAAAATTAACTCAATCTGATGTAACAACCTCTATTCAAATAGTTTTTTTTCAAACATCATCAAAGTTTTTTCTAAACATCCTTTTATCTTCTATAATCTTTTCTCAGTCCAAAAACCAATTGATTTCCTGAATCTCATCAAACTCAAATCAATCATATCAAACTATAACATTTTCATCAAAATCTGAAAAGTACATATTATCAGGTTGCAAAGGTCGTTGATTACTCATTGCAAAAACCACATCATCTTCATATTCAATTTCAATACTACCATCATAAATATATAAAATTCCATCATCTGAACTAATTGATGAGGAAGTTACACCAACTCATTCTTCATTATATCAGTTAAAACTACTCTCTGTTCAAATTTTAGTATCAATATCAAAACAATTTTGCTCTGGCTCAATTCTTTGTACATCTCATACATAATTTTTACACAACTGTCAGTCTTCCAAAAAATATCAAGCTCCTGCTATGTATTTTTTGTCAAAATTGATATTTCACTGATTATTTACGATTCATATTGGATTCAAATTTCAATCTCAATCTATATCTGAAGAACATACATCTCAAACTCAATCACCACTGGTATCTTGTTGATTTGGATTGTAATGATATGGACAATTATCATTATGATTCAACACTCCATCACCACTATAATCTGTATCCAGCGAACTTCATGAAACCTCTCTTATACCTACCGCTACATCAAAAAGTTTTTCTCATGACACATTTGAATTTATATTTTCAACTATAGATAAAGAAGACTCAACAATACCTAGATTATCCAAAATAATCAGTCATTTATCAAAATAATTATTTCAAGTAGCATCAAAATTTTTCAAGTTACATCAGCTTTCCAGACAGTTTCTTAGATCATCATTAGAATCAAGTCACTCTATTTTTTGATATACATCTGATTTATCTTTCAAGACTTGATAAACAAAAGAAACAAGATTTTTATAATGAATATTGTTAGAAATATTTTGGTCTTCTGAGAAAAAAGAATCTAAATATCATCTATAAAGAGGATACCCAAAACAATAGTATTCTTTATTTTCTATATCAAAATTGTATTCTTTGTTGTTTATTACAGAATAAGAATCATACCATGATTTACTAAGTTTGTTTTTCCATTCTTTTGGTGGAATTTTACAATCATATCATTTTGATAAATAAATAATCTTGGTCATATCCTTATATGATACAGCTTGTTTTTCAAAAATTTCTTGTAAATCAGAAGATCTTCATACTCAAAACTCATAGGAAGGTACAACATCTTCACTTATAGAAAATGACAACAAAAACACTCCCATCAAAATTAACAATATTTTTTTTATTTTCATATTTTTTATTTAGTATAAAGTTGGTAATATTTTATTGTTTTCGGATTGTTTTGTCAAATTTATTTTTTTAAATCTTTGAGCAAATATATCCAAATCCATAATCATGAAAAGAAAAACAAAAACATAAACCACTGACTGCTTGTAAAAATCCAAACATAATCAACCATACTTTCATCTCTTAGAAATTCAGCAAAAAACCTAAAAATAGAATAAAAAATCAAAAATAAAGCCACTATAAATCAAGGTTTAAAATTATTTTTTACATATTTTTTGAAAAATATTATCAAGAAAGCTATAAAAAGCACCAAACCCTCAAGTATAGCCTCTATAATATTGGTATTTACCCTAATTTTATCATCAACTCTATCATAAGTATAATAAAGTCAAACATTTTCCAAAAGATTTATATTCAAAACAAATGGCAAATCTTTCACAGGTTTTCAGTAAAGTTCTTGATTTAGAAAATTTCATATCCTTCACAAAAAAATTCATAATGTTCAAATTATCAACACCAAATCTCACAACAACAAAAGATGAGAAAAGTTAAGAGAATATTTTCTTTTGATATAAAAAAATCATAAAATAACTCAAATAACTCCTCATACAAAAGCCATACCTCACTGCCACAAGAAAAATATATGCAAAGGGTTTTCCATAAAATATCACAAATCATAGAACAACACATATCAAAGCCTACCTCAGACTAAAACTCAAAGTATTGAAGCCAAAGCCAAATCATCAAGTCATTTTTCCAAAAACCTTTGAAATTTTTTATCTTTTTTAAAAAATCATTTTTTACCTATCCAATAAAAAAACAAGTAACCAATCACAAAACTCACAAAATAAAAAACTCAATAAAGATGTATCTGAAAATCGAAAAAATCTATAGATTCCATTTTTTTAATATATTTTTAAAACTCATCTGGAGCAAATCAATCATCCTGATAAAAATCTTGTAAACCTCAACCCTCCCTAATATCAAGCTCGTATCAACCAAATCACTCTTCTCAACCATAAAATTCTCCAAAAAACTGGTCCAAATAATCTGAAGGATTGTATCATTCCTCTCACCTAAGGTATAACATTTCTTCAATCCATCTTTCTGCATTTTCTCTTATCATATCTCTTAACTCATCTTGTTCATCTTCTGGAATTTCTTCATGATATGGTTCTCAAGCTCAAGGGAAACCATCTTCATCAAATCAATCCGGCTCAAACATATCTCACTCTTCATCATACTCAAAAAATGGATCTCATTCTTGTTCTTCTGGTTGTGGAACAGGCTGTTGATCTTCAGGATTAAGCATATCATCCAACTCTCAAAGTCACTCATTCAAATCTTGATTAACATCTTGAGTGTATTCTGAATACTCATCAGAAGATTCACAAAAATTTCTTAATGTATCTTTATCCTCTTCCTCAAGAATCTCTAATAAAAGTCAATTCATTTCAGAGTAAGAGTCTAAGGAGTCCTCTATTTGAGTAAAAGCAGATGAAAGCCTTTCATAATAGTCTTTTGAGTTGCTTACACACATATATGGATTTTCTATTCATTTTTCCAACCTTGATAATGCTCACTCTTCATACTCCAACAACAAACTTCTTATGCCAAGCACATTTTCATAAGAAATTATCAATGAATCATAGTAATCATTCAAACATTCTTTCAAAGTATTATCAGTAATTTCATCTTTCCGATCTTCTATTTTTTCAGTTTGTTTAATAAACTGCTGTAGTATATTATCAACTCTATCTATTAGAGAGTCTATTCTTTCCAATGCCATAGAAAATATTTCTGCACATATCTTTATTCACAACAAAAACCTAAAATTATATACACTTACTCTATTTTCTATAATCTTTTCTGCTCATCTAGCAGTTGGATCTCATAAGATTTGAGCTGACTGATTATAAAATCTTATCGCTTGATCAAATGAATCATGTATTTTATAAAAATCACTAACTTTGTTATCATTTTCAATTAATTTCTCATAAGATTCCAAAAAAACAATATTTCATAAATTAAAAAAATCTTCCCACAAAAGCTCTGGTAGAATTGACTCAGCAGACTCATATTCCTTTTTTAATAGCTTGATATTTGCGAAAAATCTATCAAATTTATTTGTATCAAGTCACCATTCTTGAAAAAAATCATAAAATTCATCATGGTTGAATTGGTTCTTATTTATATCAGAAAATTTTTTTCAATCAATTTCTAATAAGCTTCACTTTACATCATAATAGTAGCTTGAAAATATTGAACTAGTTGTCAATTGAATATAATTTTCTTTGTAATACCAAAAAGAAATCAAAAAAACAATAAAAAAAAACATAAAAAAAGAAATATATAATACTAGTTTCTTTTGTCTTTTTAAAAACTCTTGCATAAACTTTATTAATTATAAACTAACAAATGTTATAATAAAACACAAAAAATTTTCAACAAGATTAATCAAGTTGTGTCCAAACTATCTTTTGCTCTCAATCCACTTCTTTATAATCTTCTGCTTTTACTTTTATAGGATCTCAAATCTGATACAAGTCTTTCCACCTTACTCAGTCTGGTACAGATATCTTTTTTTTATGAAGCAATCACTCATTTTCTCAAACTATCACAAATACTCAATAATTATATTTTAGTTTTACTATACCATCAAACCACTGTCAAAGCTCTATTCAAACATTTTCATCATTATTTGATTTTGTAGGTTTGTTTTCTTTATTATTTTGTGATGAGGACATTTTCTTTGCTTTTTCTACTGCCTTTTCTGTTTTAGAAAAAGATTTATCAGACCACTGTTTAATATATGCTTCAAGTTTTTCTTTTTCTTTTCAATATCTTTGTCTTGATTGTTTTATTATTTTTTGTTTTGTATCTTCTCACTGTTGTGGCTTAGGAAGAGGGAATGTTTCCATACTAAAAGGATCATATGTAACTCAATCAATTGCAAGCTTTGCATAGGCCTTAAACTTAGGTAATGAAATAATTTCTTGAGGAGTTATAATATTTTTAAACTGGTCTGATATTATTTTACTATCATCATAACCAAGTCAAAAGCTAATTATAGTACCTACATTACCAAATATAGCATTTTTTATCTTTTCATCTATTTGAGAAATATATTGATTTGCTACAACCAAAGAAAGTTTATACTTCCTTGCTTCTGAAAGAATACTTTCAAAACTTTCAGTAGCAAAATTTTGAAACTCATCTATATACAAATAAAAATCATTTCTATCTTCAAAAGCAAGATCAGCACGAGACATTGAATCAATTTGAAACTTCGTAACTATAAAAGAACCAATCATGTTTGCATTATCTTCTCATATTTTTCATTTACTAAGATTTATAAGCAGTATTTTTCATTCATCCATTATTTTTCTAAAATTCAAGGATGTTTGAGGTTGACCAAAAATATTTCTTATTATAGGAGAAGATAAGAACTGTCAAACTTTGTTAACTATTGGAGCTATAGCTTCATCCTTAAATTTATCTTGCCATTTATCAAATTCTTCTCTCCAAAACTTTAGAACTATTGGATCATTTACATACTCCAACACTTCTTCTTGAAAATTTTTATCTTTCAAAATCCTTATCAAGTGCAAAAGTGTAGCATTTGGATACTCCACCAAAGACAAAATAACATTTCTTAATATATATTCAAGTCTAGGTCACCAACTATCTCAATATAATTTTTTGAATGTACTAACTATACCACTGACAACTAAATTTTTTTCTTCTTCTGTTTGATATTGAAGTATATTAAAACCTATAGGATACTCATAGTCAGTAACATCAAATAGTACAACATTATTACTTCTCCAAGAAGGTACATACTGCAATAAAGTTTCCACTAAATCTCAGTGTGGATCTATCACTGCGGTTCACTTATTACTAACAAAATCACTTCTAATCATATTTGAAAGAAGTGTAGATTTTCACATTCAAGTTTTTCAAATCACATACATATGTTTAAACTTGTCTTCATTTTTAATACCAAACTTTGAAGACTCATTTTTATAGTCGGTGTATCAAAGTAATGTGATATTGTTTTTATCTGTATTATTTAGAGTTGGTACATTGGGCGGAAAAGGAAGTTTTCTAAATTCTAAATAGTCTAAATTTTTAATAACATAATTACTAGAAGGCAAATGAAAAAAATTAGAAATTTGTTCTATATCAAGCTTAAATACTTTCTTCCTTGATGTTATTTTTGATTTTCATCATTCTCCTAATGAATCCAGTACAGAAGTAAGATTTTTCAGTGATTTATGCTCTGAGTTTTTAAAGTTATGATTTAATCAAATAAAAAATCATATTTTTTCTTTGTTTTTTGATTCGTCTTGCTCTTCTGGTTGATTCAAAAATCATACTTTTAAAAATAATTTTTTAATTTTTCAACAAAGTCAATCTTTTACACTTAAATCATATCCAAAAATTAAATTAAGTTTTCAGTCTTCTTCTTTAATATTATAAAAAACTCAATATATACTTTTCAAAGGGTCTAAGTAAACTCAATCTTTTGTAAAATCCTGTCTTGTATAAAATTTTTCAAAACCAAAATTTATATACCTAATATTATCTATATGGATTTTCTTATCTACTTGAAAACTTTCAGAATCTGCAAAGTAAGAATAAAAACTACTTTCAAACAAATCTTGCAGTTCTGGTGGTACTATAGCATAATTTTGAATAGACTTTTTGTTTCATTCTATCACAAAATATATTTTTCATTTTAGTCACACAAAATTATCAACAAATCACTCCCAGTATGTAATACTATTTTCTGCCTCTTTAAAAGGTTTTATCTTATATACTAGATATTCATCTTTTTTTACTGAAGAAAAGTCAAAAAATTGTGCCAATTTTTTTCCAAGTTGTTCTGCCCACAATACAACTTTATCTACCATAAAAAAATTATAATTTTAAATTAGTTTTCAGTATAATTTTATTTCAAAAAAATTCAATAAGAAAATGAGTTATCTTGCAGCAATATCATCCATTTGGGTTGCTTTCCTAAAAGGGTAATCCTCTGGCACCCAGTATCATTTAATACTTGATAAACATCTTGAAACATTTTTTTGCCAATTTTTAGGACTACTAGCATATATAGATCAATCTTTATTTCACCATCTAGACAGCTTGTCTATAGTATTATGATGTCATAAAAAACTATTCACCAGTGTTAGATATATCATTCTTGCTCATTGAGCTGGAGTATCATAACCAATTCTATCTCACCTATCATTATTTCATACATTTCATACATTCCATTCTGTAGTCATATTTCTTCAAAGACCACTTTCTGCAGCAGCTATACATATACCAAAATCTATATCAACATCTGTTCATTGAGATGCTGCCTCCCAAAGCTCAACATCAGAGTAAGGTCATATTGCATTTCTTGCAAGATAATCTTTTCTCCTTTCTTCCACAGTGTCTCAAGATGCATAACTAATACCTGACATATCATAACTTCTTGAAAGCCTATCCTCCATATACTTTACTTGGTATTCCTTAGGAAGTGCTCTTCTATCTTTAACAACACTTAGATCCAAAACTTCCAAAGGATCTATATACTCACCATCTTGTATAACTTCAAAATGCAGATGAGGTCAACTACTTAGAAGTCAGGCTCACCTTGTTCATGGAGTTCAACCTGTTAGTCATATCAACTCTCATCTATCAACATAATCTCATTTTTGCACAAATATATCTTGCATATGTAAATATACAGTTATATATCAATGCTTATGGGCCATTACAAACCAATTCAATCACGGACCATCCTGGTTAACTACTTTATAAACAACTCAGTTTGCAGGTGCATAAACTTCTGTTCATTGTTCAACAACCACATCTATTGCATTATGATCTGTTCAATGAACTTCCTTATAATCATCATCTTCAAAAAAAGCTGAAAATCTTTCTACTGGCAACACAGGCCAAGAGAAAAAATTTCATTCATCTGGTCTTTCAGAGTTTTCATAAAGTTTTGATAAATCAACACCAGATACTGACAAGGCTTCATTACTCATAGATGATTCATAATTTTTTATTAGAGAAATTCTATTTTTCACTGCTTCCTT
This sequence comes from Candidatus Absconditicoccus praedator, assembly GCF_021057185.1. Taxonomy (GTDB): domain Bacteria; phylum Patescibacteriota; class Gracilibacteria; order Absconditabacterales; family Absconditicoccaceae; genus Absconditicoccus; species Absconditicoccus praedator. Next base: position 831,856 of record NZ_CP054059.1, on the reverse strand, counting down.
TTGATCTACAAGATCTTGAAATTCTTCTTGTGTATACTCTCTATCTTCTTGTAGAAAATCTACTATCTTTTTAAGGTTTTCTTTTTGTTGCTCATATTCTTCTATTTTTCATTTATAATTTTGAACTTCTTTTCTATATCTTGTTCTGTAATCATTATATCTACCAACCGTTTCTTCATAGGCTTTTTTTCTATCTCACAACAACTCCATCAAATCATCTGTATGATACATCATAGACTTCATAACATCCTCAGATGAAAGACTAGATGCTATATTATCAGTGTTTGCTAAGAGTCTTATACTATCAATTTGCCCAGAAGATCAGTAATAATCATTATTAATTCTATACAAAACTGATATGTTTGAAGCCAATTCTTCTTTAGTTTGACCTATTTCATTCCTTAAAAAATCAACTCTTTTTTCTAGCTTATTTATCCTATAAGTTAGTTCTCTTACCGCCGAAATTCTTTGTTTTATATTATGCTTAGTTTCTCTTGAAGTTCTAATTATATTTATAATTCAATTTCTTATATCTTCATATCTTGACTGAATTCTATCTTTTCTTGCTTGCACAGACTCGATATCAGATATAACATGCTCAAAACTAGAATTTAGCTCATTTAATCTATCCTGAGCTTTTTGAGTATCCAATCTTGCTCAATTTCAATTTGATTGCAATAAAGGGGCTATAGCTTCAAATTGAGACTCCCTAAAGCTTTCTATTGGATTTGTAGTATCTCAAAAAGATTCTTCTTCTATTAGATCATCTACATTCATATCTGATACTTCTCCAGTAAGTCAATCCACCTTATCTATATTATCAGACTGATTTGCACTAACTGAAAAAGAAACTAATAATAAGCATATAAGCAACAAATACTTCATTTTTATTTTTAATTTTTAAAGACAATTTCATCACTTTCTACTTCTTCTAATTGTTTTGCCATAACCAAGATTCTTTGAGCATTTGATCAAATAGGATAACATCACATCAATGTTATATAATTTCAATCTCTATGCTCTTCATAAAAATCTCATACTTCAGCTGGCCGTCTTATTGCCTTTGTAACAACTTCATACTTATAAAGATTTCATCACCAAAGGACTTTTATTTTATCACCATCATCCAATCTTGGTATTCTTGCGAAAACTTCTCAATAATCATTATCTCTCCACCGATAATAACTTGTATGTCAAAAAACAAACATATTTCAATCATCTTCAGGAGAAGGTGTAAAAGGATATTTCACTACACCATCATATAATTCTTCTTCAAAATTAGCTTCTGCCATTTTTTGAGGATTTACATAATCAACATCTACAATAGGAGCATCTACTCATATAGAAGGAATTATTATTCTATTATCAGGCGGATTTAGATTAAAATCAAAAGAATAGTCATTAAAATTTGTCCTTAAAATATCTTTCATATTTTTTCTGTTTTCTATATTATCTTCAGAATCTACCTGTGAAAGTCAATCTTCTACCATTCAGCGGATTTTTTCATCTTCTATCCCACTAAAACTATCATCCTGTACTTTATCTTGATCTTGAATATTAGATGAATTGTTTTCAGATTTTTCTGGTTGATTAAAACTTGAAAAGTCTTCTACAGTAGCAAAAGAAGAATCACCAGCATAAATTTCATGAGAAAAAAAAGTTTCCTTAAAGGTATAATAAAAAAGATTCATGTTTACAAAGATTATTCATCATATTGTAACTACAGACAAAACAATAGAAAACCTAAAAAGTTCACCAAATATTGAAAAAAAGTTAAATTTTGATTTTCATCTTGAATAAGTAGTCTTGGTTTTTTTTGAGTTATAATTACTTTCTTTAATTTTTGATGTTTTTTTTCTTCATAAATCTTGAAGTTTTACTTGATTCATTTTATTGTGATTTTTGTTTTTATTTAAATAGTTCAATAAATATATTTTACAAAAAAAAAATTTTTTGTCAAAATTATAAAAATGTATTTACTGCAAATAGTTGACTTTTATAATAAAATACTATTTATATTGTTGATTTTTTTATTTTTATTTTTATAAAGTTACTTATTTAAGTTTAACAATATATTTTATGAATGCAATAAAAACTTTTATAAAATGATTTTTCATTTGAATAGCAAATATAGTACCATGACTATCATGATGAACTCTAGCTGTTATTTTTTGAATCTATGAAAAACTTATAAATTCAATATGGAATTTTTTAAAAACTTTTTCAAAAAAAGATTTTTTATTTTTATTTAATATATTTATAGGAGCTATTATATGAATATTTATTTTTGCAAAAGTATTATGATTTTTACTAGAACAATATGAAACACAAGTAAGTTTAATATTTTTTTGACTTGTATTATGATCTGTTCCATTTTTAATTAAGCAAATCTCAAATAAAAAAGTTTCGTTACAAAATTTTTTCTTACTGGTTTTTGCAATATTAATAGTGTTATTTTTAAATATTTGACTTAATACCGAAACAGTTGAAAATCAAAACACAATAAATATTGATTTTTTATATTGAATAAAACTTCTAATAAGCTGAATGATAGCTGCTTCAGCGATGATTATACCATGATTTTCTGGATCTATGTTGTTGATTATTATATGAGAGTATTATAATATCATACATATAGTAGAAAACTTTATATTAGAATGAATCTTAATTATATGAGTTTGAGCTATATTATGAATTCTTACAATAGTGAGATTGATAAAATATCTATTTGAAAACCATAAAGATATTACATATACTTTTATTGTATGACTAATCCTATGAAGTCTTTATTCAATATTTCCAAATGAAGCTATAGAACAACCAACCATAATAAACTTACTAATGTTTATTTTATGAATAATCACAGCATATTTATTCAGTAAATTATAATAATACATCAAATAATAATTACATTCAAACAATAAAAATTTTTTTAATTTTAGTAAAAAACTATTTATATAATTTTTACAGCATTTTCTAATTAGAGTCTTTAGTATAATTTATGCACAATACAAACAGACCATAAAGAAGGTGCAATCATAGTAGACAATTATGTTTTTGAAAGAAAAAACTTTTTCTTTTTATTAAATTAAAAGCTAAAATTTTCTATTTTAAAAGTGATCTCTAACTATTTCTTGATTTATTAATAACATACATAGCACTACCAAGAAGGTTTTTGTCATTTTTATCAACAGTGATACTTGTATGAGGATAAGGAATATTAATTCAATTTTCTATAAATGCATTATATATAGCTTTATTGGCCTGAGAAATTGGTCATCAAGGACCTTTTACGTCACCTCATGGTTCTACATGGAAAATTACTTTTATCTCTACTCAGTTAGTACCAAAATCACTATCTTTTAAATTAGTTATCATTGTTTTATTTTCATCTTTATTTTTAACAACTTCAAGATTGTTTACAGCTTCCAAAGCTATTTGAGATGCCCTATCAAGATCTGTTCAGTATCATACAATTACAGTAGTATTCAATTTCAATAAATCTTCTGATGTAAATGTCATAACAGGATTGGTAATAAGTTCAAGATTTGGCATTACTGTTCTTCTCAAGTCAAGCCCTCTCAAGACTGTATATCTCATAGTTATTTCTTCAATTGTTCAAAAATAATTATTTGAACCTTGAATTTCTATATTGTCTCCCAGCTTAAACTCTTTGGTAGTAAGTATCAAAACTCACGCCAACAAATTACCCAAAACTTCCTTGAATGCAAATCACAAACCTACTGATATTCATCCAAGCAAAATTCATATATCAAATCAAACTATCTGAAGACCTATAAACATTGATAAAACTACTCAAGTGTAATAAGTCAATGTTCCTATAAGATCTCATACTTTTTTTGAATACTCATCATCATCTACAACAGTATTTTCAACAACCCTGTTCCTTACAGAAGCAGAAACTGCTTTTGCTATCATTAATAGTACTACAAAAACAATAATTGCTAATAGCATTTTTCCCAAAAAACTAAGTATACCTGCTTCTAATATCATATTCAGACCAAACTCTCCTCATTCTTGTGCTGTTTCTTGTGCTGTATCCATCTTCTTGTATGATTATAAACTAAATTAAGTCTTGTTCTAGCAGCAAATCCTCATCTACCTGTCATCACATTTTTCTCTTTTGAGTTTCTGCTCTTGAGTATATTTCTTTTGCCTTTTTTCTTCAATCTCATGAAACATACTCTTCATAAGCATCTGCTCATATTGTTTTTTTGACAAATGACTTTCTTTTAGCATTATCCATCCTATTAATATTTTTAGAAAAATATTTTGCAAATTTAGAAAGTCACTCCTCTACATCTGCATGCAAATTGTAATATCAACCAAATGTAGACACCAACATTGTCTTAATATCATCTTCAAGGTTTTCTTTATTTTCTTTTAAAAACATATGAATCAACTCATATTTTTGTGGATGATGCTTATCTGCAAACCAAGTAATGTATTTTGAAAACACAAACTCAAAAGTTTCTGAATCATCCTGAGATAGTAGAGAACTAAGTTTTCAGTTTAATATTTTCCACAATCATCTTCCCAAAAGATTTTGAAATTGTCATCCTCTAAATGAAAGCATTGTTTTTTCCACAACCTTTGGAGACATGTTAAATATAGCTTTTTTATATTGAACTGCTTCATTAGGATCCATTTGATCAAAAGATGCATCTTTTCATTTATCTATTATTTTTTCTTTATAATCTTCTAGTATGCTCTTTTTTGCTTTATCTTCTTCAGTTGGAGATTCTCTATTTGAGAGTCTAGAAATATCTTTTATAATAGAATCCTCTTGAGATATGTTTTCAAGATTTAGAAGAGGTATCACTTCCTGTCAGTGCTTATCCCACCAAGATATTATTTTATTTATCATAGTTTCATAATTACTTCAAAATCATTCTCAATAAAGATGACTCTCATCCCATCATACAAACTCAGAAAATTTATCTTTTCAAGTAATATTTCTTTTTTCACAAACAAGATCCAAAATCTTAACAACCTTACCTGGTCAGTCCATTTCATTTATATACATTCACATAGGAAAAGCATTTGTTCAAGCAATTTTTAGATACTCTGACTTTAAATTTGCATCCCATCAATAAGTTGATTGTCAAGATAATATTGGCAGAAGCATTGCCATAAACCATTTTCAGTACTGACTCTCATCATCAATTTTTTCTGACAATGCTCTCAGTCATCATACTTGCTTGGCTGGCATGTTACCTTTCATAAGTCATAAATATTCATCCAACACCGTTGAAAAATCAGATTTTTTAGACAGGTCTTCATATATTTCCTTTGATTTACCCACACTAAATAAATTATTGTTCATTGCAGACTCAAGTTTTCAACCATAATTAGAACCAAATTTATATGTTTTCTCCTTTGTAACATCAACTACATATTCTATCTCTGCTCTTGCAAGTTTATTTAGTATCTCTCAATTACTAGGATTGTTTGATGCTTCATCTAGAAGAGCTTTATATTGAGTCTTAAACATATCTAAATGCTCTGGTCATAATATTGACTCCACCCAAACTCATTGTCAAGCATATTTCTTTAATTTTCTAAAATAAGGTCATCCACCGTTTTCTACAGCATAAAGAAAATATGCAGCAGCCTTTAATGGGTTTGATTTATAAATATTTTTCTTTTTTAAAACTTGGCTTTCTATAACTCAAACCACTTTTGAGTCATGAACACCTCAATCACGACTCAAACCATCTTTATAACCACTTATTATGCTCCAAATCTTACTATCAAACTCTGAAAAAGCCTCATTCCTAAGCTCATCAAAAATTTGTCATTTTAAAAATGTATGTGATAATTTATTATCAAGAAGTTGAGAATATAGTTTTGAAGATGCCAATTCTTCTGTTCTTTTCCATTTTTGAGAAAAATTATCCTTTATAGACTTGAAGGACATAATAGCAGCCCCAACTGAATAAAAATTCCATCATCATTTATCTCTTGGAGAATCTCAATATTTTTTATTAAGTGTTTCTGCCTGTTCCTGTGTATAAGGATTCAAAGACTTGTCAGAACAAAAAACATAAAATTCTGGATATGTCATATTAAATTTAGATCATCAGTTTCTATCAGAAACAACTACAAAATTATCATTAAATTCAACTTTATATAAAAGACCATAAGGTTTTTGCTCTCCGTTTTCATCAAATTCAGAATGACCTTTTCATACATATTTTATCTCTTCTCATGTAGTTGAATTTACAAATTTAGAAGATTTCTCTTGTATATTTATCCATTTATCTTTGGTAGATTTCAAACTCTTATAATCAGATTTCACAGAAAGATTTTTCACATAGTCAAGAAACTCTCTTTTTCTAACAGAATAATCATCAGACATTTTTATTACAGAATCATATACAGGATCTTGTCTTAATATATTTCTTAAGTGCTCATCATTAAACTCTGTTTGTATATCATAGTTTTCTCAGGTTTCCGAGCACCACAATCTTATTTCAATACTTCATTTATCATATTCTGATTGTGGTCTACTAATTGAATTTATCTTTAAGACACCCCAGTTATTTCATCATCACTTAAAATTGGATTCTCAAACTCTTATCATAAGCATTGCTCATTCTCCAAACTCAGCAGACTCATCTCACTCAAAATCTTTCCACATTTTTTTAAAATTTTCATACCTTTGTGCAAACTCTATTTCCTGTTCAGACTCTGCAATTCAATTTTCCTCGTCAAAACCTCATGCTATATCATCAGAAGAACCATAAAGATTTCTCTCTAAACTTTCCCAAAAATTTTTATCATACAAGAAAACATCATTTGTATTAGTGATTATAGTAGGATCAATTCATCTTTCTGACAAAATTTCTGCAAAATTATCCAAAAGATTATTTTTAAAGTGTTGTGACAGCTGCTCTCTTCTAATTATTAAATCCACAATATCAAATCAATAAAACTTTTTACCTCAAATATCTATTCAATTTCAAAATCATAATGCAAACAAACACTTATAATGCCTTTTATGCTGACTATGAAGTCTTACAAAAGAAGAAAGAATTTTATATTTTTCTGGAAATTCATTTCTAAATTCATCTTCACTAAGATATCAATCTGACTCATCAACCTTAAAAAATATTCAAGATTCATTAGATATCACACTTACTCAAGTTTGTTGTTTCAAATAATCTACATCAAATGAAAAGTATCAATTTGAATCAAATCAAACTTTTTGTCATAAATTTTTTTTAAATCTTATAGAAGATAAATCCTTTTCAAATCTTTCTCTTATCTTTTCTACTCAACTTGCATTTTCTAAATAGATTTGATTTGCTTCTTCAATTACTTCATCTGGAAATCACTCACTCTTAAGTTTTTCCACTCAAGCAAGAAAATTAATAATATAAATAATACTATCATTACTCAATCTATCATCTATTCATCAATTAATTTTTCTTATTAAGTCCACAAACTCTTCATCACTTTCTTCTTTATTTATAGAAAAATCAATTCAAAGTTTCCAGTCACTAATATCTAAAGGATTTTCAAAACCATTTCAAGTAACAAAATAATTTTTTGACATTCTAAGCTTTTTGGTTTCTCATCAGATATTTACAAAAAAATCTTGTTTTTTAGGATTTAGAAAATCTTGAACATGTTGACTCATTTCTGAAACACTTTCAAAATTATACAAATCTTTAATTAATCCAAGTTTATTTTCTATAGAATTTTGAAATACAAGATCTATTAGAATTTTTTGATTATCTTGTGTAAGTTCATTAAAGCTTTTTCACTCAACTAGCAATTGTTTCAATGACTCATATTGTTCCGAATTTATTTTTTGGTATTCTTTATATAAAACAATAAGGTTCATCAAAATAATTTTTTTATTATCTTTGTCTGCAAAAATTTTGTTTATGTTGAATCCAGATGGGAAAAGTGAAGATTTATTTAAAAAAAATGATTTTTCTTTTTTTGGCAATGGTGTACCATCAAATACCTTTCAAATATTCAAATCATATCAATATCTCAAGTGATATGACACATCTTCCAAGTCTCCTACTATTTGATCTATATATGCTGTGCTTTCCAACTGCAACAATCACTCAACAAGCTCTACCATATCTCTACTTTGAGAAGAAATTGACTTTTCAAGTATATTTTCAAATGTAGTATCATATCCTCCAAACTTTTTTAAAATTGCTTCATTTGAAACATTAAGATTTTTCAAAAACAATTTTTTATTTTCTAATGAAAGATTCACATCTTCACTGTTTAGAAATTGCTTTAAAGCATTTTTAAAAGATGTTAAATTTTCAAAGTTTTTATAACAATATTTTTCAAAAGTCGACTTATCAGAATTTTTAAATATATTATTTCAGTTAGTATCTTTCAAGTTTTCTATTAAAAAAATTGATTGATCCAAAAAAGAATCTACTATTGCCTTTTTAGATTCTTTGGTAAATCTTTCTTCAAGCTTACTTTTTAAAATCTGTTCAAGAGTCCATTTTCATGGCAGATACAAATCTTTTATATCATCAAAAGTTAATTCTTCCTTTCAAAGTGCTGATTTTAGATTATCTATAATACTTACTTTGTTTTTGTCTTTCAAAAAAACTAAAAATTGATTAAACATACTTCATATACTAGTTGTTGCAGAAAATCCCCTAGTTTCTCTAAATTCCTCAAAACTATAAAATATTGCTTTTATTGCAGCATTTTTGGTTTCTTGGTGTCTTCTTTGTTGCGTTTCTTCATCTATAAGTTCTCTATTTTCTCTATCTTCTACCATTTTTCATTTTTTATAATTTATATTTATAATATAAAAGTATAATTAATACTTAATTTTTGTCAAATTTTGGAAAAGGTCTAATATATATTTACTAAAAATTAATTAAAAAATTCAAGACATTAAAAATCAATAAAACTAAACCGTATTTTTAAAAATCAAATCAAACCAATCTATTTATCTCTAACATCTTTTTCGAAGAAATTTCAGCAGCTTTGTTGGTTCATTGATCCAAAATATTTAAAATTTCTTCATCTGAAATTTCACTAGACTTATATCTTATTGGTCAAATAAACTCAACTAATTTCTCATAAAGCAAATCTTTGACTTCTTTAAATGAAAGTCATCATTTTTCATAACCTTCTCTTATATTCTTATCTTCATCATCAGATAAAAACAACTTCAAAATATTATAAACATTACATTCATCAGGATTCTTAGGCTCTTGCACCGGGATACTTGCAGTTGGAATAGCCCTTGTTTTCTTAAATATTGTTTTATCATCATCAAAAAGTCATATATAATTGTTGTAAGATTTTGACATTTTTCTTCAATCTATTCAAGGTATAGTAGCAAGTGATTGCTGTATCCAAGGATTAGGTAGCTTGAAAAAATCTGGTTTGAAAATATTATTGAACCTAGCTGCAATATCTCTTGCATACTCTACATGCTGTTTTTGATCTTTTCATACCGGTACATAATCCACATCATACAAAATAATATCAGCAGCCATCAATATTGGATAACAAAATGTTCATACTGTTATGTTTTCTTCAGTATTTTTAGCTAATGCATCCTTGTATGCATGCATTCTTTTCATATATCAGATATTTGTAACACAAGAAAGCACCCAGTTTAATTGTGCATGAGCAGGGATTTTGGCGGGATTGAAAATAGTTGTTTTTTGAGGATCAAGTCAACTTGCCAAATATGTTCTTATAAGATTTAGTGTATTTTTTTTAATATCTTCTGAATTATGCAATTGAGTAAGAGTATGCATATTTGCCAAAAACATAAAGTTATCATATTCTCAACTTTGTTGAAATTCCAACATATATTTAATAGATCCAAAATAATTTCATAAATGAAGATTTTCTGCAGTTGGCTTTATTCATGTAAGAACTCTTTTCATTATTTATAATTTAATGATAAAATATTTGAAAAATTACCTATATATCAACATTTATAATGTATTCTAACTAATGTTCTACACCAAGAGTAATTATTTGAGAAGAGCCTGAAATACTTCTATTTACCAATCAATGAATTGCTTGAGAATAATTATGCTGATTTGTCTCCATTAGCTCTATCAATCACAAATATTCTGTCAAAACATTTCTTTCTTCATAATCAAGATTTTCTATGCTTGCAATACCAAAATGAGCTCATTCCATTATAGAATTTGCTAAACTAGCTACTTCTTGAGAATCTACCTGTTTTCACAATATACTTGCAATATCAGAAATCGCATACTCGGGATTATTCCTGATCCTATAATCAAACAATTCAACTATCACATTTACATACTCTCATATATTATCTTCCCAGTATCTTGGTACAGAAATTTTTGCTCTGATTAAGTCTACATTATCTTCATCAACTCATTCAGCCAGTTTCAACTCCTCATCAGACAACTCAAAAGCATACTTAGCTCATATATTATTTGATGAGATATGATCTATATATCATTTATTTGATAAATTAAGCAACATAGTCATAACTCAATCATTCACTATTTGATCATCTTCTATTTCTCCAAAAAATCTATTGAACAAACTAACATTTCCATCTCACATAACAACTGTTCATATATTGGGATCTATTGCAATGTACTTTATATCCTCGTTTTTTAACCTAAGATAAGATTTACATATATCATTATCTGAGAACAACTCCCACATATCAGTCAAAAACTGATCAGTTTCTATATACTTTTGATTTTCCAAAAAATACCTTGCATAAGTACCTGCTATAAAAGTTACTTCTCATTCCTCTCTACTATCTGAGGCTTCAATGAATTCATTGTAATGACCAAACTGCAGATCAAATATATCTTCTTTGACATAAGGAGTTTTTATGGAATTCTGTGGTTGCAACTGTTCATCTATTGTTTGCTTTATACCACTAGATTGCTTGTACCACATAAAAGGTCAAGAACCTCATTGAGTTGATATTCTTATAAAATTGAAAACAATTCACAAAATCCCAAAAATCAAAAATAAAGCTACTAAAGTATGATATCAAAACCTTGTTGGATAATCATCCCAGTTGATATTCCTGGTGATTTTATCAAAAATCAAAATAAATGATAAGATTGTCCATACAATTAAACCTATTCAATACCAAAGTATTCATCATCATATAAAAAACCATATACTCCAAATGAGACTGGAAACTAATATAAATCATATCAAAAACCTGTCTCTTGCTATCAAAGAGTAAATAAGTCAAACTATCATAATAAACTTTAGTATCAACCAGATATATCAAACATCTGTATAATAGCTACTTAGGTTTTGCAAAGACCAGTTGAATGTTAGATTGAAAGGCACAAGGTAGTTGTAAGGAATACTTACTACCTGATCTTGATTGTCTGAACTAATTCTCATCACATAAGATTGATAATACTGCTGGATATCACCGGTATTATTCTCACCTTGAGCTTGTCACTCCAAAAGTTCAACAAGATAGTCGTCTTCAATTTGATCTATCATATTCTCTATTGTAGACTGATCATTTTGTGCTATTGCAACAAAATTTCAACAAACCTTTTTAGCATCCTCATTAAATCAAAGACAATAATCTCATCTAGGGAAAAACATACCCCACCAAGGATTTTCAAAATCATGGTGTCAGTATCCAACATATCTTCCCACATCTTCTCCACGAGTATCTCCATCATAACTTTCTACATTTTCATACAAGTCATCTTCATCATAATTATCCAATGTACAACTATTTGTATTGGCAACAGGTTGAGTTGAGGCAAGTAAAGTTGATTTTTTTGTTTTATCCTGAGTTTTTGATTCTTCATCTTCAGAAGAAAAACTATTGTAAGACAAGAAAACATCATCTGCAAAATCAATAATATTAAATTCTTCTCAGTCTTGATGATATTCAAATAATACAAAACTTCATTTAAACAAAAGCAAAGAAGCTACGAAAACTCATCACCAAGCCAACATAAGCAAAAAGTAATTCATAGATTTTTTCATAAAACTTAGAAAAGTTCCACCCGCAAATCAAACAATTCACAATATAAAACTAAAAATACCAGTTTGAGGAGTTATATATCATTTGATTCATCTAAACTCTACAAATGAGAGAAGTCATATTATTATGAAAAACACTGAAATTACAGCAATTATTCATATCCACATCCAGGTCAAAAGTAAACCAAATCATACAGCATCCAAAAAGGCTGTAGGCTTAGCCATCACTGCCATAGCAAATAAAAATCACGAAATTCAAAACTTGGTAAGAGTATATTTTTGCAAAACTGATTCATTGTTTTTGTTTGCATCTTTTACCGACTTTAATCAAACAAATCAACTATACATAGCAAGTATTATTATAGCCAACACTCACATATCAGTTTTATTGTCAACAAAAACCAAGAAAGCTCACATTCCACTAGTAAGCCACAATAGTATCAAAAGCCAAGCAAAATAAAAAACCATTAGAGACCTATCAGCATTGTCAGTAGTTTCATCTGAAGAAAAATAATTCAAAACTTCTTTTGATAAAGCCAAAAAGAATAATAACACAAAAACTCAACTAAAAAAGTTAGTAACTGTAGCAATACTATCAGCTGATATCCAAAGAACTGATCACAAAGGTAAAGCAAGTGAAAACCAATATGTTATATATGAATACCAAAGCTGAAAACTTGCAGAAGGTCAATCTCATCACCAATAAAATCAAGCATTCATTGCCCAAACTTTTGGATTAAACATATATGCATGATTTGCATCCCAAGCAGTTGGATATGGTATAAAAGACAACATAAATCAGAAATAAAAATACAATATAGATACTATCAGAAGAAAGACACCCAAATAAGAAACTATTTTTGATTTGTTTTTAAATTCTCTTAAACTAAGTAATATTTCTTCAAACTTACTCTTAACTAAAATTAAGTTGTCTTTTTGATAGTAAGCTAAAACTAGTCATCATATAAAAATAATATATGACACCAAAGGATACAAAAGATTGAAACTCATCAAAATAAAAATTAAAATCAAAAGTCAGCTAAGACCCACACCAAAAGACAAAAATATGTCATAAATACTATATGTTTTTAGTTTCAAAACTTTTTCTTTGAAGTATTCTCAATAAGAATAAGTTGACAATAGGAAAGCCAGTATTAGGAAAGAAAGTATTAAAACATTTACAAACAACATTATCAAACCACTTCAAACTATTCATTCCTTTACAGATAATAACAACAATCCAAAAAAATACAATCATAAAATAATATATATCAAAAATTTTATAAAATTAAATTTTTTTGATGCAAATAAATAAAAAACTGGTATTAAAGAAGCTATAAATGTAAATATCAAAACTCACCAATTTCATCAATCAGTAATTTTTTCTATATAATATGGATGATTAGCAATATATCAGAAAAAAACCTGTCACCCAAAAAATAACAACACAAATATCAAAATCCACAAAAAAATAGCTGACAATTTCATTAAGATTATTACTTACTTCATTAAATTATGCTTGAACAACACTAGTAGCTTCTTCAGTAGAATCTTCTTCAGTATAATCATAAATTAAAAGCAAAAGCAATTTCGTCAACGGCACAACTACTGCTAGTATCAAAGCAATATTTACTATCATCATAGTACCAAAACCTCTAAACACATTTGTTCATATCATAAATAGAAGAAGACCAATCAATCAAGTAGTAAGATTTCAGTCTCTTATTGCCGATATACTTCTTGCAAATCAGTCATGTATTGACAATATTTTTCATTTTCAAGATTTCATTTCTTCTCTAACTCTTTCAAAAATAAGCACATTTGCATCCACAGCTATTCATATACTCAATATTACTGCAGCTATTCAACTAAGGGATAACGCATATCAAAGCACCTTAACAAGTCAGAAAAGAATTGTTAGAAAAAATAGTAACGTAATCAAAGAAACTAATCACATCTTCCAACCATAGAAAAATATCATGAAAATAAATATCAAGAAAAATCAAACTCAAGCAGCAATCAAAGCCGCATTAAGAGCATTTTCTCACAATGTAGGAGAAACCATTTCTTCTTGAGACAAAAGTAATGGGGCCGGCATTGCTCATTCGTTTAAACTATCAGCAAGCTCTCTAGCTCACTGTGAATCAAAATCACCATCTATCTGAGCTGTTCAACCACAAATACTTTCTCTTATAACTGGAGCTGTCCTAAGTTGTCAGCCAACAAAAATTGCCATTTGTTCACCAACATGCTGATTAGTAAGATTACAAAATATCTGTCATCACTCAGAATTAAATCTAACCAAAACAACTGGACGACCTGTTTCAGAAGAATCAACACTAGCATAGTTAAAAAATGCAGCATTCAATATCTGTCCAGACTCAGGATCTCTTGCAGCATGCCATTGAGGATAATAATCAACTTCTAAAGCCAAAAATGAATAATTTCACTCTTGTTGTCATTCAAATCATAAAATATACCAACTTTCCTCTTCTTCATCTTCTACTAATGAAGGAAGAATATGTCATTGTCATCACTCTACAAGTTCATCATAATTTTCTTGAATATATGAAGGAAATTCATCTATATCATCTCATTGATGTGTATTCAACCTCACTCAATTGTCTTGATTTTCTTGATATATTTCTTCAAAGCTACTTTCTTCATTAACCAGCTGAGTTAGAAATTCTTCAGATAACAATTGTCTTGAATCTTTGGTTTCATCATCTCTATCTTCATCTTCAAAAGGCACTTTAAACTCTAACTCTACTGTTTTTCATATTATATCTTTTGCTGCATCTATATCTTGAACTCATCCTATTTCTACGACCACATAATCCTCTTCTCAAATAGATTGAATATAACTTGAATAATCACTAACTCCCAAAGCAGATATCCTATCATCTATATTTTGCAAAATTATAGACTCTACATTACTTTTTACTTCTTCAAGTCTTTGCTCATCCTGATATATCTGCTCATATCTTGAATAATCTATTCTATAAGTAAGTCTAACTCATCAAGCAACATCAAGTCACTTTTTAAAATGAGCTATTCAATTGGAAGTTATTTTCATTTCATCTTCTCATGAAGCTTCATCAAACTCATATCCTATAAAAAATATAGAAAACAATCATAAAATGAAAACAAAAAAATAGATAAATAAACTTTTATACCTTACAAACATATAATTTTACATAAATAAACTAAATATTAATTTTAATGTCGTCTATATCATCATCTTGTTTATTATTAGAAACTTTATTGAAAGAAGAAGAACTATTCATTTCTTCCCTTTTTTTCATAGTTTCATATATACTATCCATCAATCCAGGATTTGATTTTATAAACCTATCAAAATCTTCAACACTTATTTGCCATACATCACTATCCTCTTTTGAAGTAACACTTGCCATTGAGTTTCCTCATTTTATATAGGACATTTCTCAAAATATTTCTCAAGGATTTATATCTCACAAATGAATACTAGACAATCAATGCGATTTTTTTGCTTCTAATATTCAGTTTTTTAATATATATATACTATTGGGCTTTTCTCACTCTCTTATTATAAGGCTTCAAGATGGATAATATTTTAACACAAAACTATTTGCTAAATCCAATATATCATCATCAGAAAAATCCTTAAACAAGTCAATTTCTTTTATCATTTTCACTAATAGATCATTAACTGATGTCATTTTTTTTAAATTAATTTTTAAATATTTTTTTCAGTTTATTTATAGGAGAATAAATAATATTTTTTAAAATATTATAATTATTCAACACATCAGATAAAATATAATTTATCTTTGACAAAATCAACAATATCTTTATTAATATAAAAAAAACAATAATTGTACAAACTGCTCATAAAATTACTATAACATGCAAACTTATGTTGAATATTACCTCCCACATCAAAATTGTAAAACATTAATAAAGATAAATATAAAATAGTTATTTTTTAAATTTTTTCAATACTTTTTTAGAACATACACCCAAATTATTTCTGCTCTAATATTATATTATAAATATTGTCTCTTAAAGTTTTTCTTTCTTCAGAATCAGTTGAATACCTTATGGCTAGAATATAATTTTTTCTTGCCTTATCAAACTCTTCTTTTTCATAGTAATAATCACCTATTGCCTCAAAAATATAATTTCTTGGAAATTCTTCTACAATATGTTCTAGATATCTAATTCATATATCGTATTGTCACCTAGCAAAATGAAATCATCACCTTGCATATCTACAAGGAAATTTATTTTCATCCATATGTTCATAACATCAACTTATGTAATCTACTACAAGCCTTGGATTTGATTTAAGTAAATCAAATGAATCTGATTTTTTCCATGGCTGATAAAAAACTACATCAAAAAAAGTATAATAGTCATACTCAGTTAAAGGTTTTCCCAACTCCAAAAGTTTTTGAAAATAATCCATCATATTTCAGTATTGCTCAAGATTTTTATAAGAAACTATTAAATATCTTTTTACATCTAGTATTTCATCATGATTTTCTACCTGGGAAAGAAAAGTTACAGCCCTAGCATATTCTCAAAGCCAAAAATAAGATATACCAATGAAAAAGTTATACAATGAAAAATTAGTAGAATCATAATCAAGCAAGCTTCTAAAAAAATCATTTGCCTCTTCAAAATTTCACATCAAAAAATTCGAATATCACAAAACTTGGTTAGGTAAAATATAACTACTATTCTCTTCCAAAACATCCATAGCTATTCTTTTTGCTATTTTATAATATCAATGTTGATACAACACAAAACTCAATAATCAATTTATATAATACTCTTCAGCATCTTTAAAGTTTTCATATTGTTGTTTTATCATTCTTATATCATCTTTAAAATCCAAATATTTTCCGTCTTCTATTTTTTCAACTTTCTCAAAAAAATCTTCATACTCAAAATGAACAAGAGATATCAAAGAGTTGAAAAAAATTTTGTCTCAGTCAGAAAGATATCAGTCTTGATTATAACTTTCAGCAATAGATTGAATTTGCTCTAAATTATTTCTTGAAAAAGACATAGAATTAAGAAACACTTCAAAAAGAAGATATATATCCATATCAGCAAGTTCAGGATCTTGAGAATAAAGATCTTTCAGATACTCCAATGCTGTATCATAATCTTTTACTCATGCAAACCCTTCAACTAATAATACCAAAATCTCTTTTGAAGGCTGTTTTTCATATATATCTTCAAGAATACGAAGTCTTCAAAAATCCTCATTAACTCATATATTGTCTGAATACTCACTTTGTAGTTCTTGTAGTTGAGATTCAGAAACATCTTCATATACACCCTCAACATCAAGCTGTTTTTGAATATCTTCTTCAATTGAATCTTCAATATCATCTTGTATATCCTTTTTTTCATCTTTTTTTTGTGCATCTTCAGTTTCTTCTATATTTATATCTTCCTCAATTTCTTGATACACCTTAGAATCTTTTTTATCCATTGTCTTTCCTACCTCATCTAATCTTTCTTGAAACTCTTTTTCAGCTTTATAGGTAAAATAAAATATTACTGCTCATAAAATCAAAAACAAAGACACTATTAGATACAAAACTTTTGATCACCTCATAATTAAGTTGATTTATAACACTAAAATAGTTTGGACAATATACCAGCAGCTCAAATCATACAAGCATTATCAGTACAGTAATACTTCTCAGCAGGCACAAGTAATTCTAATTTTTTGTTTCATTTTTGTTTTTTGAGATCTTGAAAATAATCCAATAGCCTACTATTAGCAGACACCCCTCAGGCTAACCCAACAGTTTTAGCAGAATATTTGTTTGCAGCAGACAATAGTTTTTTTGATAACACCTCTACTACTCACTCTTGAAATGCATAAGCTATATCATACACATCTTGCTCTGATAGATTTTGTTTTTCTTTTTGTAAGTTTTTTATAATATAATATACTTTTGATTTGGTTCAAGAAAAACTAAAATTGAATTCATCTTTTTTCAAAAAAGTTGGAGTTATATCATATTTTGAAACTCATTTTTTAGCTTTTTCATAAATCCATCCACCTCAAGGATATGGTCATCCAAGCATTTTAGAAACCTTATCAAAAGCTTCTCATGAAGCATCATCTATTGTTTGTCAAATTTTTTTTATTTTATATTTTCATAGATCCGTATTTTTTCAATCTGTTTTATCTACAAAATATATATCATTGTGTCAACCAGATGCAGTTAACACAACCATTGGAAATTTAATACTTTCTATTTTTCTATCCAAAAACAATGAGAATATATGTCAATAAATATGATTTACTGACACTAACTGTTTTGATAAAAAATTTGAAAGCATGTTTGCAGTTGTTGCTCAAACCAACAAAGATCAAGGCAAACCTGGGGTTGAAGTATAACTAATAAAATCACATCATTTTATATTATCAATTCCAACTTTTTGAATTAATTGTAAGATCTTTTCATTGTGTATTCTTGAGGCAACTTCTGGGACAACTCATCAATATTTTTGATGATCTGCAATTTGTGAATACGAAAAACTATTATTAGTTTTTATAACTCAATCATAGTACTCTACAATCGCCACACAGGTATCATCACAACTAGTTTCAATTGCAAAAGTTTTCAACATTGGCATTTTTTATAATAAAACATTATACATATTAAAAAAAGATTTTATTTTTTCAAATAAAAAATACATTTTTTGACAAATATTTAATATTTAGTTATAATATAAGATGTTAAAATATTAATTATGTTGAATTTTATATAAACAAAAAACAAAATGAAAAACATAAAAATAAAAAAAATAAATAAGAGCAAAAATCTATTTTTCAAAAAAGTATGAGTCTTAACTATTGTATTTGCTTTTTGAATTTACATTTTTAGTATAGATACTAGTACTCAAAATTTTTTTACAGATATTTCAAAATACTGAAAATGACTAGTTACAACAGAAAAAATACTTGATGAAAAGGATGAAATAAAAGACGAACAGGCTATATGGCCATTTAGAAAAGTAGTAGATCGATGAAGAGTTCACAATTATCAATCAGTGAGAAATAAATCATGGGATGAGGTACCAGAAGATAAAAGGACACCATTTCCAAATGAAGTTTCTCATATTGTTGATCAGTATAGATTTGTAAATCCAAATAGAATATGGGAAACTGTTTCAAATCCTCTAGAAAGACAAAAAGTTACCTTTTATAAAAGATTACTCACAACATTATGGACCGCAAGCTATGAATGCAATCAAAACAATTGTAAACGATGGGATGAATGAACTTGAACTCATGCAGGAATAGATATAGTAAACCCTAAATGAACTCCTGTATACAATAGCATGAACTGAATTGTACTTGACAAACAAGAATGAAATTGATGATTTTGAAACTATGTAATAATTTGAACCAATTTTGAGTGAGAATTATTAGCTACATTCTATGCTCATCTAGATGAAATTGATAATAATATAGAAAAATGAGACATTATAAATAGATGAGAAAATATATGAACTGTTTGAACAAGCTGAACAACAACCGTGTCTCACCTTCATTTTCAAATAAACACATTATGAGATATTGAAGATATTTCAGATATTGAAATGGCTAATAAACTACGGGAAGAATGGCAAAACGGCACAATTGAGTGAGTTAAAAATAGCACAAAAAATCCAATAAGCTTTATAGAAAACAACCTACAACCTGTTACTGATGCATTTGAGGAAATTGACACAGACTACGAAGAAGAAATGGAAGAAGTTGAAGAAGAAGAAGCTGAAGAAATAATGGAAGAAGTGGAAGAAGAGGACAAAACTGAAGATGATGATTTATTAGATCAAATAGTCTGAGAACTTTGAGATGAATATACCCATGAGGCTGCTTGAGAAGAAAAAGAACCATTTAAAATACAAAACATTTACAATCCAAAAATATGAGAAGAGCTTATAAAATGAGATAACATTGAATTTGAAGTTGAAACTAGCTGAGAACAATGACAAATCACTATAACTACTAATAATAATGTACTTGAACCTTCAAAAACTACAATTTCACCCGAGGATTGAGAAAAACAAACTGTAAATATACTTGCCCAAAATATGTGAAACTGAAGGATAATATTTAATGATGGGAAAAATAAAAAAGATTTTTATTTTAGTGTATATGAAGAAAGTGCTGAAGCATACTGACTTTCAATAGAATGACCAAATACAATATACACAACAAAAGAAGAAAATTTTTCTGTATATTTAATGGATCAGTACTGATGAAAATTAAATAGACCAATGGAATGAAAGTTATCTATAACACTTGTTGACAATGACTGAAATGAAAATGATATATGAAGTAAAAAAGCAGAATGAGACAAAGAAAGTATCGATTTTGATATAAAATCACCCAAAGCTGAGGATTACAAATTAAAAGCTAAATTTGAAGCAGATTGACAAACACTAAGATGAAGCAAAAATGTAAACTCAGAAGTATTTACTGATTATAGTATTAACGATAATTACTGAAATAGTATGAAATATTTGAATGAACAAAGAATAGTTCAATGACACAACTGAAAACTTATGCCAAAAGACAACATAGAAAGATCTGAAGTTATAACCATCCTAGCTAGACATAAACATTGAGCTGAAACAGAGAAATTTAAAGAAGAAATGAATGAGTATATTGAAGAAAAATGAAGATTCCTAGAAGATATAAGTTGAAATGAACGGTATGCACCATATGTATTCAAAGCCTATAAAGACTGAATAGTAAAATGAGCCTGATGAACTCATGCTAATGCAAATCAACCAATTGAAAAAGCAGAACTACTTGCAATGTATGGAAGATTTTTTGACACCACAAGAAATGAAAACTTCACTAACTTTATGGATGTAAACAATGATGATTGGTTCAAAAAATATGCAGATGCAGCTAAAAATTATAGCCTCTATCCATTTGAAGAATCAGACTACATGAACCCACACAAACATGTAAACAGAGAAAAAGCATTTGAATCTTTATATAGGTACATACAACTCTCTCCTGAAGAATATCAAACAGCAGAAAGATCACAAGAAGAAGAATTAGAAGATGCTGTTAGAACTCTTATTAATTTTTAATAGATTCACAAAATAATAGTATGAGATCTATTACTGTTATCAACAAACCTAAAACTCCACCAGGAGTCACTAATTATATTAGAGAAAGAATGAAGCAATTCTTAATTGATATTTTTAACACAAAAAAAATGTTGCATGGGAAAATGTATATGAACCTGAAAAAAATTAGGGTCTAGAGTACTTGAAAGCAAAAAGAAATTAATTATACTAGGTCATAACTATGAAAAACCCTTATAGAAAAAATAGCCATTTGAGTGTACAAAAAACAAGACAAATTATGAAGCTATTTTGTGAAGATTTGACTGCTTCAACAACAAGTAATTTATTAAATATTGAAAGAAAAACAGTAAATAGGTGGTATAAATACTTTAGAGAAGTAATATACAACCATAGTAAAGAAACAGATTTAGAGATACGATGATGAGTAGTAGAGATAGATGAGAGCTACTTTGGAGCTAGAAGAGTTAGGTGAAAAAGATGACGTTGAGCTAGTTGAAAAATTAAAGTTTTATGACTATTGAAGAGAGAGTGAGAAGTTTATGTGCGTATAGTTCCTGATTGTTCAGCAGAAACTTTAATACCAATTATAAGAGATAAAGTAAGTTTAGAGAACAGCAAGATAAACACAGACTACTGGAAAAGTTATGATTGATTAGTAGACTTATGATACAAGAAACACTATAGAGTTATACATAGTAATAATGAGTTTGCTAGATGAAAACAACATATAAATTGAATAGAAAGTTTTCGAAGCTATTGTAAAAGAAGATTGGCTAAATTTAACTGAATCAAAAAGGAATATTATGATATATACCTAAAAGAATGTGAATGGAGATTTAATTGTTGATTATTGAAACAAAATAAATATAAACAACTAATGAAATTATGTAAAAATTTTACTTCTTCTTTAGGCTAAAGTACCCAAGACCCAAAAAAATAAAGATGAAAATAAAAGACACACACGGTTTCGATGCTCTTGTTTAAGAGCTTTTCTTTTTTTAATTTTTGATCAAAAAACAGAAAAAAAATATATATAGTTTCGATGCTCTTGTTTAAGAGCTTTTCTTTTTATTTTCTATTGTCCTGAAATAGAATCTTTCTTTACTAAAGTTTCGATGCTCTTGTTTAAGAGCTTTTCTTTTTATGTTTACTAAAGTGGTAAAGGAATACTCTACTCTTTTTGAGTTTCGATGCTCTTGTTTAAGAGCTTTTCTTTTTAAAATAACGAAAGACACATTCAAAAAATATTATTTTTATTGTTTCGATGCTCTTGTTTAAGAGCTTTTCTTTTTATCAAAGATATGTTGTGATTAGACTTGCCTGATGTTGTTTATGTTTCGATGCTCTTGTTTAAGAGCTTTTCTTTTTATTTAATTCTTAATTATAATAATAAATGTATAAGAGTAAAGTTTCGATGCTCTTGTTTAAGAGCTTTTCTTTTTACAACGATAATTATATAATCAAGGAAGATGAAATGTTTCGATGCTCTTGTTTAAGAGCTTTTCTTTTTACCTTTTTAGGTAAGGTTTATTTTTGCTTTTAACATGGTGGTTTCGATGCTCTTGTTTAAGAGCTTTTCTTTTTAGATGAAATGGATAAAACAAGAAAAGATTGATTTCAGATTTGTTTCGATGCTCTTGTTTAAGAGCTTTTCTTTTTATATTGTATCTTTACCTGTTGCTCAATATGCGAAGCAAGTTTCGATGCTCTTGTTTAAGAGCTTTTCTTTTTACAAGAAGAGAAAGAAAGGTTTGAGAAATTAGAAAGTTTCGATGCTCTTGTTTAAGAGCTTTTCTTTTTAGTAATAAGTGAAAGTTGTGATGATAACTTGTATAAATGAGGTTTCGATGCTCTTGTTTAAGAGCTTTTCTTTTTAGAGATATTAAAGAAATTAGTAAGCAGATAGACCAGTTCTTGTTTCGATGCTCTTGTTTAAGAGCTTTTCTTTTTATAATCAAGTTTGAGAAAACTGGGTTGCAACTCCTTTAGAGTTTCGATGCTCTTGTTTAAGAGCTTTTCTTTTTAGTAGTTTCTTTGGCCTGCTAAAAAAGGCAGGCTACGAGTTTCGATGCTCTTGTTTAAGAGCTTTTCTTTTTATAAAATGAAAAAATTCTTTTTTAATCAAATCTCTTGTGAAGTTTCGATGCTCTTGTTTAAGAGCTTTTCTTTTTACAACGACTCAATAGAGGCTATTGGATGAATTGAAGCTAGTGAGTTTCGATGCTCTTGTTTAAGAGCTTTTCTTTTTATTGAGTATTTGAAAAAAATGATTGGAATAAAATAAAGTTTCGATGCTCTTGTTTAAGAGCTTTTCTTTTTACTTAGGTGGGTACAGATAAGAAATTAAGCGGGTGGTTTCGATGCTCTTGTTTAAGAGCTTTTCTTTTTAGGCAAGTATATGATAACAATTGCAAACTTATTTTCAAGCACAGTTTCCGAGAAAATTTTTATTTTTTCCAAAATTAAACAATTTAAACAAATAAAATAGCACAAAACACAATCAAGACCTCTTCCGAGAAAAATTTGCATACTTTTTTATAAATTATCAAAATCAATTAGCAAGTTTATATATTTTTATTAAATTTTTTCAATATCATTATATTATCATAAATTCCTCAAAGTATATTTTTTCATAACCATCTCATATACCATCTACTCTACCATCCAAATTTCACTCACCTACTTTTGATAAAATATAGAATTTCACAGAATCAATATTTTCATGCTCATCTGGATATTGTTTTTTTGCCCAATCCAAAATCTTTTTGAGTTGTTTTTTCAATATTTTGAATTGTCTATCATTCAACTGTACTTCAAAAACTGACTTTTGGACTCTAAAACCATAGCTTTCCAAAAGTTTCACCACCCTATTTCTTGCTTTGGTATTTGTAATATCATAACTTATACTTAAATACATTTTTTCGCTACTTAATCTTAAAACCCTCATAATCAAAGCTTTTGTTTACTAAAGTTTGTTTGAAAGCTTCTATATTTTTTTCTATGATTTTCAGTTTTTTCATAGTATTATGAATACTCATCTCATCTTTTCATTTAAATATAGTTTTGTAATATTCACTCAAAAAAGCTTTTAGTCAATCATCATCCAACAATACTGGTCTTTTGGAATTATCTTCAATAATTTCAAAATTTTCTAATCTAATTTTTCAATTTTCTAAAATCCTTAGCACCATATCATCCACTATCCAAGCTCTATACATTTCCATCATATCCAATACAAGCAAAGTTCTCAAATCTTTGGGTTGATGAAAAAAACCAATTTGTGTATTTATTCATTGTATATCCAATATCATTTGAATAGTTTGAGCCAAAAGTGTATATCACAAGCTCAACATTGCATTTACTGGATCTTTGGGAGGTCTACGGTTTCTTGATTCAAATTTGAAAGGTTCTTTTATAAATTTTGCAAATCAATTAAAATATATTCTTGCTGAACTTCATTCATATCATCTCAAAGCATCTATATTATCACATTTGGCAATATCAGTTTGAACTTCTTTTAGTCTTTGTATTTGATTATCTGCTCAGTATATTTCTTTGAATCTTGTCCATCTTTGGAGCATTACTCTACTATTATAAACTTTGGAGCTTATTATAGCTTTTGAATATTTCAATGCTATTTGAGGATCTAAGCTTGCTTTTATATGATTGTACAACAGTTCTACATTTGTTTGTTCCAAACTATCCAATTTGCCAAAATATGATCCATGTTTAGAAAAAAACAGGAATTTTTCATTTCAAAAACTCTCTAATCACATCTGTAGTAAGTTGCACTCTCCCAAAAATAACAACTTACTCTATCAAACTAATAGGAGTTTCTTGTTGATTATCATCATTTGTATCATATATTATCAATTTTCATCATTTTTTGCTAACATTGAGTCAGTTCTTGGTAAGGTAAATGAACATTTTACTTATTTGTTTTTATTTAAAAAAATATGCATATAAATAAATTTATATACATATTTTATATTTAAAATCATTAAGCAGGTTTTTTCATAATAACAACTTGTGCTTCTCTCTTCCAAAACAACATTATTCTTCTATTTTCTTTTGACATTGTTTGTACTATCCACCCATCTTTTGCATTTTCATTCAAAAGATCTCCGAATTTTATTGGATCTATCTTAGCACTTCAAAAAAACAAGGAGCTCAAAATTGGTTCTTGATATATTACAACTTTATATTGTTCCATTATATATATTGTAAAAAAATAAATTTATCAAAGATGTTTTCATTTTTTTAATGAAGACTCTTCATCCAAAGTATAAATAATAATTATCATCACAACATCAATAGCAATTAGAACTCAAAAAGTTATTGATAATCTAAAAAAAGTTATTGGATCTATAAAACCTGTCCATACCTGCAAGATAAACAATATTGCATATATAGCAAAAAGCACAAATCAAGCTATTATAAGATTCTTTGTCATGATAATTATTTAATAATATATAAATACTGCAAAAAATACAGTAAGTAGATTATAGTCAAAAATAAAACTTTGTCAAAAAAAGAGGGCTATTTTTTAAGAAAATTAGTATTTGAGATTTTAAAAATTAAAACTCTATCCAAAGTTTATTTTTTCAAACAACATTCTCCAAAATATCTATAAAATCTTCCCTAATAGTATCATATCAATATTTATCAAAAATAATTTCTTGATTTACTTGATTAGTTCCATGAGCTATCAAAGTATTGTTTCTATATTCATTTAATTTTTCCAATCTTACAAAAAAATCTTTATATTTTTTGTGTTCTCAGTTTTTCATAGATATAAAATCAAGCAATGCCAACATTACTTTAGTATTTATAAATCATACTCATGTAACTCTATGATCTATATTTTCTACATCCCAATTTAAATTTGATTTTTTTCAATTAAAAAACACAGCATAAGAATTCAAATAATCTTTCAAATCAGGGTATTTATTTACAAATTCTTGTAAATCTTTGTATTTTATACTTTCATAATCAGTTTCAAAAAAATTATTTATAAAAAATCTAAGTCCTACATCAGTAAAACTGTATATCCTACCCAAAAATTCAATATATCTTTTTTTGTCAAAAGTAAAAATTATTCAATTTATCATTTCTTGTATTTTATTTACAGTATTTTTAGTAATTGCAAATTTGGAAGATAAATTTCATTTTTTATAAATATCTTCACATTTATTATAATCAGCATTAAGTCTTGCAAACATATATTCACAATAATCCATTTCTTTTTCAAAATTAGATCTGATATTATTGTTGTAGATATATCAAATACAAGATTCAAAATCTTTATTCTCCAAAAATTTATCTATATTTTGTTGGTGTATGAAAGACACAATATTTGATTGCTTCAAAAATATAGTTTCTTTATCTATTTGTTCTCAATAATAAAAAGATAGTTTTGATGAATCAAGTTTTGTAAATGAGGAAAATAATAATGCAGAACTAAGTCATTTAGTACCTGATGTATAATTAACCATAATTTCTTTAAAAATATCATTTAGGATTTTTTCAAAAAAAGAATCCAATTCAGTTTTGATTATATCAAATCTTCTAGCTTCTGACAAAATTATATGCTCTCTTGCAGAACTTAGCTTATTTGATATTTTTCATTTTTTGATAAATTGCACAAAAACATCTTTTAAATAAACTGTATCTTGCTCAAATCAGTTTTGATCAGTAAAAATTCATTTAATTACTATTTCAGTTTCATCATAATACTGTGCTACAAAAGTTTCTATCATTGGCATTTGGATCCTTCATTCACTATAATATTGCTCAAAATTTTCAGATATTTCTTTGGTAGTTGATCTAAAAGAATCTCTTATTGTATTCCCATCCAAGTACAAATCAGAAGTACCAAAAGACCAAATTAATAATTTCTTTTCTTTTTTCATCAGTTTTTAATTTTTAATTTATAAAAACAGACACATTGCCCAGACCAAGTCTAGCACTACTTCCCACTCCTACAAATTTCATAGACTTCAAGGTAATATAAAGCAATTTCATAAAATCTTGATTTGATTTATCAATTACATGATACCATACATAGCCCACTACTCAAGATTTATTATTTCATTTGATATGAATCATATCAGTTTTGATTTTGTATTCTCATATTATTATATTTTGCTCAAGTCGATGTTTAAATTCTTTTCAATCTATATTCCATTCATATATTTTATTTAATTTGGAAAAGCTAGAATATATAAACTTGTTTGGATTTGGCATAGTATACAAAATATTTTTGTTTCTCACAAAACTAGGGCTTAGATATCTTATCTTAAATTTATTAAAATCATTGAAATTGATATTTTCTGGCTGAAAGATATCAAAATCAAAATTTATTGTTTGCAATTCAAAAGGAGTATTATTAATACTCAAAGAAAGATTTTGTCTTTCCAAAAGTTTTTGCAAAACTTGAGTATAAGCTTCTTGAGAGTATATACTAAGTCTTACTTGTAAATTTTCTTTTGTAGAATATGATATTTTCAAAATATTATTATAAATTTTGTCATCATCATCAAAAATTGATAATATAGCTCATAGTATATGATAATAAAATTTTGAATTAGATATTTTTTCTTTTGTTTCTAAATTTAGTTTTAATAGATATATCATTAGTTTAGTTATTACTTATGAATTGTATTGTCCATCTCGAGCTTGCCGAGAATTGTATTGTCGATTTCGAGCCTGCCGAGAAACCTGTTTTTCTCTTATATTTCTCCACTCGCTTCGCTTCGGTCGAAATGACAGATTATCAATCTCGAGCCTGCCGAGAGATCTTTTTTACCAATCATTACTTAAATCAACAAATTTTTCATTCATTGTTCTTATCAAATTAAGCTTTTTTCTTCTATTCCATTTTTTCAGTTGCTTTTCTCTTGCTATTATTTCATTTATATTAGTTCAAGATTCATAATATACTAACTTTTTACATTTATACTTTTTTGTAAATCATTCTAAAAGCTCATTTTTATGTTCATACACCCTTCTTTCTAAATTATTTGTCATTCAAATATACAACACTCAACTAATACTTGACATTATATAAACATAATAATATTTCATTGCTTCTTAGTATTAATTGTTTAAATATATTTCTCCACTTGCTCCGCTTCGGTCGAAATGACAGATTATCAATCTCGAGCTTGCCGAAAATTGTATTGTCGATTTCGAGCTTGCCGAGAAATCTATTTTTTTATTATATTTCTCCACTCGCTCCGCTTCGGTCGAAATGACTTTCCCTATATTTGTCCATTTAAATCAACAAACTATAAATCATAGCTAAATATCCGCGCCGAGCTTGAGGGATGAAACATAGTTAATTCTTCGCGCCGAGCTTGAGGGATAAAGCATAGTAATTCTTCGCGCGGAGTTTGAGGGGTGATTTATTAATTATCAACAATTAATTCTATTCTTCCATTTCATCTTGTTCATCATCCACCAAGATAATTTTTGTTTAGATAATCTATTCATTTATTTAAAATTTTGTTTAATTCATCTTCACTTATAGCATATTCTCACTCATGAGGTAATAAAACAATTTTCCCTTCAAATTCTACACCAGCTGGCACTCTTTCTATATGTCTTGGATTAGCAGTTCATTTCAAAAATCTTGGTACGGAATTTTCTGCTTTGTCTTCAAAAAAGTCTGACTTCATTTCTTCAAAAATTTCAAAACTTGATTTTCAATCAACAAAATCATCATTTCTTGAAAGATAAAAATCTTCAAAAATCAATCTTGAAGAAATATTTACCTGTTTTTTATTTTCTTTATTAGAATAAGAACAACCAAAAACTTTAGCTACTTCTTCATCTGGATCTTGAATAGAATTTCATTTTTCATCTATTTTATCACCATATTCTATCATTTCTATCAAAGCTCTCATTTTTCATTTGATACTACTACCTGGAATGATAGGCTCTCATGTAATAGGATTTTTGATTACTGAAGAATCAATTCATCAAATTTTAAGTCATTGATCAGCTCATCAAATGTGTAAACCAGTTAGCAACTTTATTTTGCATTCTTTTACAATAGGAGTTAACATTTTTGTCATTTTATTATTAATTTATAGAGTTAAATTTAATTAGCCTTAGGATTAAAGTATTTATGATAAGCTACAAAAACTTCCAAAAAGTCCTTGAATTTATTTTTATCATTTATCTTATTGTAAATTCATTTTAGGAACTTCACAAATCACTGAGGAATAGATGAATCCTTTCTTGTCTCTTGATAGGCAATTTTTGCAAACCATATTTGTATTTGAGTGTCTTTGTCTCATCATCAGTTTATAATATCCAAATATGTATCATAAACTTTTCTAAGTGATGAATTAGATTTTATTTTTTTAAAACTTTCTCCAAGAGCTTCAAAACTTTCTAAACTAAAAGATTTTGCAAGATCACTTGCATCAAAATTATCTAAATACTGCTTCATAAAAACAGTCTCTTGTTTGTCATTATTATACTTATTTCTCTGTTTTGGTCAGTAATTATTGTGTTTTTTTTCTGGATATCATGGTATATGTATCATCTTATTTTTAATTCAGAATTTAAAACTATTTTTCTCTATTTTGATATATATGATTAGTAAACTTGAGCAACAAACTATCTATATCATCAATTTTATCATACAAACTATCTCTTTCTTTCAAACTTATTGTTCATATTAAATTTTTCACTTTATCAATCAAATCATTTTTTTGTCTTTTTTCTTCTTCGTTTTTAGCACTTATATTTCTTCACATCATATATATGATTTTGGCTCACAAATGTACTATTTGATAAAGCTTATCTTTTTCATCTTTATCCAAATAATCATACAGATATTGCCTAATTTCTTTGAGATGAATATATAGCTTATAAAAACTACTTTCACCCATAGTCAGCTCATCTCATCTTGTCCAATCCTGCATATCAAGAATACTTTCCATATCCAATATTTTTTTGTCTATTTGTGCTAAATTTTGCTCATATATACAAATTCATCTAAAATCCAAGTCTCCCCTACTATCCATTTGTAATTTGTACTTATTTTTTGCTGATTTCAGAAGCTCTTCAGTATGTTGATTTACAGTTTGGAATGGTTTTTTATCTTTGAAAATAGAAAGTCATAAACTAAAATGTAAATTGTGATTTGCTGCCGTGAATTTTTGAAAATATTCTTGATATTTATTGATAAATTCAATCCTTTTTTCAAAAGGAAGCACAAAAACAAAGTCATCTCATCCACTAAAAACTGTATAAACATTTGGAAACTCTTTTTCCAAAATTTTCTGAGAAAAATTGCCAAAAAATAACTCCAAAAATCTACTAAATTGCAAAAGCCTACTTACACTATAATTATCACCAAATCACTTTGCCAAAATAATAGACATATTATCAATATCACCACACAACATATTTAGATATTTATTATTTTTACTCGCTAATTCTTCAAAAGTTTTTACTTCATCATCTTCATTTTTGGGAACATACAAATTTATTGATTTAGATATTCACAAATCAGAATTCAAATCTTTATAATTCCAGTTATTGAACAAAACTTTCAAATCTCAGTTTTCAAAATCTATATCATATTCAAAGTTTTCTCAATTTTTGTAGCTAAGATAGATTGAATCATTTTTTACTAATTTTTCTCAAATTTGAATTTCTTTTTCACAAGTTTCACAAATAGCTTCATCATGTCTTTCTTTGTCTGCATACTTTATCCTACAATAAGCACAAATTTCCTTACCTTCAATTGATTGCTCAACAAAAAGATTTTGAATATTATCTTTGGAATAAATTTTATGTTTATTTTGTGATAGTTTATCAAATAAGCTTTTGAAAGTATTTTTTATTTGATTATCTCATAGTTGAAATATATTTTTTAGTTTGATATTTTCTTGTATCAAGTTAATCTTGATAAAACTATGATAATGTTTCACAAAATAAGAATTAATATGATTTTGAATATCAGCAACATCAATATTATTTGGAGCAAGTATCACAAACTTTCAACCTGCATTTATCAAAACATTAGCAGGACTTAGTTCATATCTTTCCAAAATATATTGTATTACTGCTTCATTTAGCATTTGGATATTGAAAGATCTAGCTCTTAGTCTTTTGGATATAGCTTTTGAGTTTTTGATTCATTCAAATATATATTTTTGAATACTTGGAAAGTCTCAAGCTATCAAAGATATTTTTTCATCAAAAACCTTATCAGTATCAGTACTGTCTTTTTGGTATTTATAAACATTGTTGTGATAATTGGATTGATAAAGTACATTTGCTATTGCAACCACAGTTTTGGTATGATCATACAAAGATATATCTCATATACTTTTGTATGTATCACTTGGCACCAAGGTAAAATAGTTTTGGCACAAAATATCAAGTTGATAAATAAATTTTCTAAAATCAGATAGACTTGAATCATCATTTAAATTAGATTCTTGTATCAAAGTTTTCAGATCATTTTGGAAATTATTGGACAGTTCTTTGAATCAATTTTGTACATCATAATTTCATATATCTTTCATTGTAGATTTCAAAAAATCATCTTCAAAATTTGCACCTTTATCAGTTGGAAAAAAATCCTTCACATCTTGCAGATCATTCAAAGACTTGGGAATATATGTAAACTTACTAGTATTTTGTGATACAAAAAGATTTTCAAAAATATTTGTTAGTCAAATATGTTTTATATTTTCATAATAAGAATTATCATTTTCATCTATTCTATTAACTCTTTCATTGGAACTAATATTATCAGCCATATAGACAACCCAAGCCATTTTTTGAGTTTCTTCATCATCAAAATCATAATTAATAAAATCTCTTGCATGATGCAAGCTTGCTATTAATCATATATTTTCCCAAAAAACTCACAAATCATTATCTTTCATAAACTCCAAAGCTTGTTGTGCATGAGCTATTTGATATTTGTTGAATCATTTGGGATTCATTGACCTATTTTTTCATCATCTCCACATAAGTTTTCATATATCGTGCAGATAACTTGCTATTATTATTTTGTACAAATTTTTATTATTTTGCATTTTTATAATAAATATCAAAAGTTAAAACTATTATTTACTTGATAATATCAGCCCTTCAAACCATCTTTTGAAACAATTACTGATCAAGGATATACAAAAGACATATTTCATTTGAAAGGATTTTGTCTAAGAGATTTTGTATTTTTTGATTGTATATTTAGATTGCTTTGCTCAAAATCAATTTTTTCAATATCTTCCTTAGTTAATTTGAAATTATTTAAAACAAAATAAATATTTTTTTCTTTTTGTAATTTCTCAAAATAATCAAAAACTTCTTGTTCTTGAGTAGATAAATCCAAACAGTTTATATATTCAATTTTTCAGTATCATTTTGATTTGTACTTTCACCATCCCAAAGCAAGGAATGTTTTTTCCATACTTTTATAAAATTTTGCAAAAGCTTCATCATCATATACTTTTACAAAAATATCAAAGCTTCAATTATAATAATTTATTTCTAAAGAATAAGGCTCTGTCTTGTTAGAAAAGTCTCTAGGGATTTTGTTTTTACTCTCTGCAAGTGTTTCAAATATAGTTTTTTCTTGATTATTTTTTTCTTCTTTCAAAATCTGAGAAATTTTATTTTCATAATCTTGCATAGATCATTCAAAAATAGTCTCAAAAATATCTTTTTGTATAGGTAAAGTATTTAAAGATTTTTTCTTTTTTCTATCTAATTCAGATTTTATCATTTGATCTAATGATTTTTCTTCTGATTCTTCATTATTATTTGAATTGAAAAAATAAGGTTTTGGTAATTTTGAAGAAAAAAAGGCTGAAGAAATCACAAAAGGTAGATTTTCTCAAGATTTGAACTTTCCAAAAATATCTTTTAGATTATCAAAATCATTTGCAAAAATATAAGAAAGAAGAGTATCAGATTCTAATTGTGTAGCAAATCATGACTTGAATTTAAATTGTATTTTTTTTATTTTCATTGAATAATTACTTAATTATTTATTAAAACTCCAAAACTATCCATCACATTGGATTTTGGTCTTCATCAAGATATATAGATTTATCTCACACTCAAACTTTACGAGCCATATCAAGATCCATAATATCTTTTTGTTTTTTCTTGTCAAAATAATAAACCTCATTTGATAGCAATTCTTCCCAAAACATCTTGTAAGACAAGCTTTTTTTGAACATACCTATTTTGATTGGGTATTTTCATTGATCATATAATTCATAAAGCTTATCAATAAAATCTGTTTGGATTCAAATATTGTTTAATATCTGCTCTTCTCTTGTTATCAAAATATTTGAATATTCTTTGATTGTTTTTTCAAAGTCAGACCATAAATCAATATTAGTTCAATTACTTGATTCTATATTTATATCAAAATCTCCAGTATCAACAGTTTCTACCACTTGAGGCACTCATTCTTGTTTTCAAGTAGAAGTTTTTTTGTTTACTCATAGTATCTTTTGTATTGATTTATTTGGATTTTGTATCTTTGTATCAGCAAATCAAATAAATTTGAAATAATCATTAGCTTTTTTTTCTAAATCTTGAACTTGTTCTTTACTAAAAGAATTTTTATAGTTATTATCTGCATTGGCAAACAAAAAAACACTCCTAAATATTCCCTTCAAAGTACTTCCAGGAATAATTGGAGTGTTTGTGAATTTGTCAGCAAAAAATTTTTTGATTTGTCATTGATTGTTTTTATCACCAAAGTTATTAAGAGTTTCCAAAGCTTGTTTTTTTATTTTTACAGAATCAATAATTTTTATTTCAGATAAATCTAGTTTGGATTTGTAGTTTTCTAGATTCTTAAATTTTCATGCTTCTAGTGAGCTTATTATTCAGTCAAATATTTTTTTATCCGTAATTTTTTGTATCCAAGTAGGTTCTACAATATATAACTGAGATTCTCTTATAAAATAATCAAGTCTTTCATAAAATTCTCAATTATTTATATGTATGGGAGTGATAATAGATGCTTTTATATTTTTCATATGATTGATTTTAAAAATGTTGGTAAATATTTTATTTGTATAATATTATAAAAAATATTAAAAAAATCAACAGTTTATTAATTTTGGGTCTAGAGTACTTGAAAGCAAAAAGAAATTAATTATACTAGGTCATAACTACGAAAAACCCTTATAGAAAAAATAGCCATTTGAGTGTACAAAAAACAAGACAAATTATGAAGCTATTTTGTGAAGATTTGACTGCTTCAACAACAAGTAATTTATTAAATATTGAAAGAAAAACAGTAAATAGGTGGTATAAATACTTTAGAGAAGTAATATACAACCATAGTAAAGAAACAGATTTAGAGATACGATGATGAGTAGTAGAGATAGATGAGAGCTACTTTGGAGCTAGAAGAGTTAGGTGAAAAAGATGACGTTGAGCTAGTTGAAAAATTAAAGTTTTATGACTATTGAAGAGAGAGTGAGAAGTTTATGTGCGTATAGTTCCTGATTGTTCAGCAGAAACTTTAATACCAATTATAAGAGATAAAGTAAGTTTAGAGAACAGCAAGATAAACACAGACTACTGGAAAAGTTATGATTGATTAGTAGACTTATGATACAAGAAACACTATAGAGTTATACATAGTAATAATGAGTTTGCTAGATGAAAACAACATATAAATTGAATAGAAAGTTTTCGAAGCTATTGTAAAAGAAGATTGGCTAAATTTAACTGAATCAAAAAGGAATATTATGATATATACCTAAAAGAATGTGAATGGAGATTTAATTATTGATTATTGAAACAAAATAAATATAAACAACTAATGAAATTATGTAAAAATTTTACTTCTTCTTTAGACTAAAGTACCCAAGACCCCAAAAATATCATAGACTTATTAACATGAGTTGTAAACAGTTGACTCACTTCTGAAGAAGTATATTATTGATATTATCGATCAAGAAGACATTGAAAATATATGCCAACTTCTGATGAAATAAGAGAATATGCAAATAAACATTCAAAAAATGAACTAAACTCCTCTCAAGAAGTATATGCTTTTCATTTCTTTAGTCCAGTAAAATTCTATAAAGAATAGTTAATTTTAAAACACTAATATCTAAATATATTAATATTTTGTAATTAAAATTAAATAATAAATTCTAAACAATCCAATTAGTCTGTTTTTCTAATACACCTAACAGACAATCAATATTCTTTGGATTTTAAATTACGAATAAAAGAATTATTATCTTTTTCTAAAGAACGAGTCCACACAAAATCCTCTCAAGTTTGAGGATTTTTTTGAGTTGTAGAACTCCACCAATATCAAATTTTACCCAGAAAATGTGTTTCTCACATAGGCATACGATAACCTGGAAGCTCCAGAACCTTTCAATTAAGTCAAACATCATTTTCATTATCCCAAGACAAGTCTTCACACCTCCAATTAGTTTCTTCATTTTCTGAAATATCACATCAAACTTCTCACATTACATCCATTCCCAGCTCTTCTTCATCACATCACATTTTCATCTCTAATTGCTGCCAATCATTATCAGAAGGCAACTCCCAACCATCTCCTATATATTTGCAAGCTTCTTTAGCTGCGTTATAAGAATATAATCTTCAATACTTATCACATTCATCCTTATTATCGTTATAACACCAGGTATCATTAGAAGTGTTTCATTCTGGAATATGAGATATATTATCTTTAGTTCGATAATTTCAATCAGATTTTTTAACTACCTCATACTCATTATCTCATACTTTCAAAGTATTTTTATTTTTTTCAAGATTTTTATCCGCTTTATCCTCTAGATCACATCATAAAATTGCTAAAAAAAACAAAAACGAAAAAAATAAAAAAGTTTTTTTCATTTAGAATTATTAAAAAATAAAATAAAGTTTTACTAATATAAAGTTAATTAATTTAAATTTAAAATCAATCAAACATTAAGATGTTTATAAACATACATTCTAAACTTTTAATTGATATTAATAAAAAATTAATTAAAACATTAATTAAATTTAAATTCACCTAAAAATTATGAAAATAGCATTTGTACATGACTGGATTATTAATATTTGATGAGCAGAAAATGTTTTTTTTGATATTGTTAAAAAAGAGCTAGATAAAACAAAAAGCGATAATATTAAAATATTTACTTTATTTTCAAACAAAAAAGAAGTAACTATAAACAACATAACTATTCCTATCATAAGCATAATTTCAAATGATTTTATACTTAATAAAGTATGATATCGCAATCTAATGCCTTTTTTTTCGATACTTATAAAACTTCTTTGATACAAAATAAAAAAATTCAATCCTGACAAAACTGTTATTTCATCATTTGCGATTGCAAAAAATATATGAGAACAAAAGTATTCAGAATTATATCTTCACTCACCAAATCAGTATATACGATCTCACTATAATGAATATCTGGAAAAATTTTGATTATTTAAAAAAACTTTATATAAAATAACTTCCTGTATACTTAGAAAACAAGACAAAAAACATACTAAGTTCAATAAAATATATTTCAATAGCAAATACACAAAATCTCTTGCAGCAAAAATTTATTGAATACAATGAAAAGTAAAGTATCCAAAAATTGATGAAAAATTTATCAACACTCTTCCTGCCAATACAATAGATAATTACTATATTTTTCTTGGAAGAACTGTAAGATTTGTAAAAGAGTTAGACAAAATAGTGGACCTTTTTTCTCAATTAAATGAGAACCTTTTAATAGTTTGAAATTGACCTGATAAAGAATATATAAAAAGTATATCAACACAAAATATTTTCTTTATAGAATATGTTGATAATATTGAAGAAAAAATAAAAATACTTTCAAAATCAAAATGATTGATCAACATCACCAAAGAAAGTTTCTGAATAGTTACTGCAGAATCTCTTGCTTTAGGAGTTCCAGTATTTGGATATAATGATTGAGCTACTCCCGAGTTAGTTGATAAACGAAGTTGAATACTGGTACAAGACAAACAAAGAAAAACGCTATTAAAACAATTTCAAAACTTTTCCAACAAAAATTTTGATAGATGAAAAATTAAATCAAACTTTTTAGAAAAATATAAAAAAGACTATTTAGACAACATTTAAAAATGAATAATTAATTTATAAAATGTTTAAACTATAACATACCTTAAGACTTGTCTTTATTTATCAAAATATTACCTACTACCAAGCACAACATCGATTGTTTTTTCTTCTCAATCTGAAATCACAGTAAGTTCAACCTGTTCACCTGGTTTGTATGTAAAAAGATTATACAAGAAAGGGTCTCATACTCAAACCTCATATCAATCTATATGGGTTATTATATCTCACTGGGAAAGTCAAGCTTCATCTGCTGGATGTCATGAAACTACTTCTTCTATAAAAACTCCTTGATAATGATCTATATCTAATCTTTTTGCCATTCATCTATTCAAATTGGTGTGAGCTACTCAAAGAAATGGTCTTTGTATTTGTCAGTCTTCAATGACCATATCAAGCGTAGAATCAAGAAAATCCTCGTTTACAGGAATACTAAAACCTATTCACTGTCATATAGCACTCATTGCTGTATTTACTCAAATAACATTACCACTCAAGTCCAATAATGGTCAACCACTATTTCAAGGATTTATTGGAGCATCGGTTTGATAAAGACCTACATACAAACTATCTGCAGGTACATCCTCCAAATCTCTTCATTTTCAACTAATTATTCAAAATGTAGCACTATCCTGAAATTCTGATAAAGCATTTCATATAGCAATAGCAAATTGTCAAATTTCTACTACTTCATCTCATGGAATAAAATCAGCAGGAACAATATCACTAGGAGGCTGTCAATCTTCGTCTTCTACTCTTAAAATAGCGATATCAAGTACAGGATCAAACCAGATGTTTTCTACCTCATACTCTCTTCAATCTCTTGTTACTATACTAAAGTCTGTAGAAGCTCATCAAGCTTCACTTATCACATGCTCATTTGTCATTATATATCCATCTTCAGATACAATAATTCAACTTCAACCTCAAATTTCTTGCCTTTCCTGTTCCATCTGACCTCAGAAAAAATCAAAAGGATCTTCATAAAAGGTATCAAGTTCTCTGGTTGCTACAATACTTACAACAGACTCACCTGCATAGTCTATTGAATTAATTAAAGTTTGCTCTAAATCTGAAGTTACTTCTTGTTTTATCAAAGTTTCTGAATCTTCACCTATATCTTGATCTTCAAAATAAAAATACCAAATTCAACCCCAAAAGATCATATTAACCAACAAAGCCACACAAAAAGTTATAACAATTATTTTTATTTTCATAGTTTAAGTTTTGAGTTTCTAAATTTATTCTATTATTATATCATCACCACTTCAAAGGTCTATATGAGTTAGTTCATCAAACTCTTCAAGTGTATTTTTGATTATTTGGTATTTTTCTAGCTGGGAATATATATCTTTATTATGATTAAAATAAATATTTCTTCAATTCATTTTCACAACGCTTCTTCAGCCTCAAGGTATATACTTAATATCAGACACAACTTCTTCTCATATAAAATCTTTTATTTTATTATAATCAAAAAACAATTCTGTTTCTGTTACTTTATAAAAAAAACCATCAAAATTTTCAAGATTTTGTGTATAATCTGGTAATTTTATAATATTGACTCAAGAAGATAAAACACTTCAAGTTCAAATATCTGCAAAATTTTGATTTTTAGTAATATGATATGAGCTTCAATCAAAAAATGCATAATCTGGCTGCTCAAATTTTACTCCAACAGATACGGTTCAATAATAATCAAATGAAATAATTAGATCTTTTACAAAAGGATGTTGATTTTGAATATCTTGCAATATATTTTGCTTTTTTATGAATCTTAGGACAAAAAAGTTTTCTCAAGTTAATTTATTATTTATTTTTTGATATAGTTGTATATCAGGATATACACTTAATTGCTCTCTATCAAAAGAAACATTTTCTATAGTATATCATGAATGAAAAATACTAAATCTAATAAGAAAAATGGAACCTAAAAATACCATCAAAAAAAACACTCACATTCATATTTTCCTTTTATTCTTTTTAATTTTTGGAGAATAAATCTTAAAATGTTTTAAAAGCTTTTTGAAAAATTTAGGCTTTCTTGAATATATTCCAGACATCTAATTTAATTCAACACAAAATAAATAGTAACAGTTAATAAAAATCAAACAATTATACCTCATATCACCTCCCAAAAAGTATGACCAAGTCTTTCTTTGAATGCAGTATATTTATCAGAAAACTCTAAAACATTTTTTAGCTGAGTATTAATTTTATTAAGATATTTTGCATGTTTTCATGCCTCATATCTTATATTCATACTATCATACCAAAACAAAAATGCAAATGTAAATGCTATTGCAAATTCAGCAGAATCATATCCAAACTCAAAAAGCATTAATGTAGTTATACTAGAAGATATACCACTATGTACTGAAGGAAGCCCTCAAGCTCTCCATAAACTTTCAACACTAACCTTTCTATCATTCCAAAAATCCACCAATATTTTTATTAATTGAAGAGTTACTCATACAAAAATTGGAATTGCAAAGTATGGAATCATAAAACCTTTGTACTTTATTAAGTAAATTAAAAACAATAATAACTAAAATAAGCAGAAAATCAAACCAAAATAAGGAATTTAAAGTTGTAGTTGAAAATAAATAAAAAATTCTTAAACTTGATTTAAGATTTAAAATTAAAAAATAGACAATGAATTTTTTTAAAAATTTGTTAATTAAATTTCTAATAAAAACTTTTTTAATAATCTTTTTTATATGATGATATACACTAGCAGAGGACTGAATAAATTTAGATAGTGATTGCCTAATTCACTGACAGTGCTCTATGGACACATATGAGCTTTTAAATATTAGAGACTGAGAAGAGGCAAATCCTACATGATTTGTAAATGATATTATTACATGAGCAACTATGTTTATATGAGTTCTTGTAACTATAACACTCGTAGTATCCTGATTTCTATTTATTTTGGCTTGATGAGATGAAAAAATGGCAGAAAGATGAAAATCATGAGCCAAATACTCTCTAATTGGACTATTACTTGTTATTTTCAGTTATACAATTATAAGAGCGATTCAGTTCCTTGCTGCATGATAACTTTTACAAAATAATTTTAACATATGCTTTTTTTGAACATTTCATTGCCTCAAATAATTTTAGAAATTAATTGAGAAACCAAAATAATTGAAAACAAAAAAACAGAAGAAACAATTCCCAAAATACTTTTTGAATATTTTGAAAAATATAATTTTAAAAACATCACAATCATAAACTGACCATGATCATTTACTGCTTTAAGAATATGAAGCCTTTCTATTAATATTTTAAATTTTTTAAAAAATTATAATTTAAATTTATTTAGTATAGATAAAATCACACTTTATAAATACTTGTTTGAAAAAAATTTTTTACCATGAAAATGAATCATTTATATATGACAAAAGAAAAAAGCTTTACTCTATGATTTTGAAAATGATTTTAGTGAAAACATCTTTATTGATAATTTAGAGCAAAAAAACTTATTTACTGATTTTTGATTGAACTCAAAAAATATTAATATTTTAAAAATAAACTTACAAAACCAAAAACTAAATATAAATTTTGAAAACAATAACATACTAGTCTCTCCAAAAGAAATAACTAAACCTGAAAAAACAATTCAACCCAACTATTTAATCCAACCTAACATAAGCTATCCTTCAAATTAGAACCTACTTAAAAATCTATATTATCATACTTGTATAAACTACAAATAAGCTCTAAAAAATAAGCATAGACAATGTCAACACTTCACAAAACACAAAAAGTTTTCCATTTAATCAAATTATAGAATCTTTTTAGCATTGTTTGATTGTCTCAAGTTAGACTTTTTTAATCAAATTTGACAAGAAAATATTTGCCACCAAAACTGTTAGAATTAATATAGTACCAAATTCTATTGAAAATAAATAAAGCACATTTTCTAATGATAAAGACATATAATCATGAAAACTAACTCAAAAAACAGTATAAAAATGCTGATTTATATATGAAACTAGATAATAAAAATAAAATCACATCATTAAAAATCCGAAAAATAACATTATTACTATATTTATTAGAAAAGGAGTTTTTATTTGCCAATAAAAAGCTCACATAAGTTTTTCTATTTGAATTTGATTATAAAACACATAAAAACTTGACTTAATTACAAACATCAAAAATGTAACTATTATAACAACTATAACTGATATTAGAAAATAAGAAAACATTGTTATAAAATTGGTAAGATCAATTATATTTGACACTCTTTCTTGTTGTTGGGTAAAACTTTGTCAATGGACAGCATCCTCAAAATTCATAATAAAGTTATCATACTCTCACACAATTTCAGTCATTTTTTCATACTCAT
Source organism: Candidatus Absconditicoccus praedator (assembly GCF_021057185.1). Lineage (GTDB taxonomy): Bacteria > Patescibacteriota > Gracilibacteria > Absconditabacterales > Absconditicoccaceae > Absconditicoccus > Absconditicoccus praedator. Next base: position 790,238 of record NZ_CP054059.1, on the reverse strand, counting down.
CTCTATTTTCAAAAAGTACGTACATAGTTGGAGGTAAAGGATTTTCTATTCAATATCTTTCAAAATTTGCAATAATATCGGGCATTCTGTCTTCTAACAAACTCAGAGCATCATCTTGGGAATAATACACCACTTCCAGTCAATTTCATTCCAACTTTGATCTAAGATCAGAAATTTTTCAGTATACATTACTTGGATTATCAAAATTTTCAGGGTGCTCTATATAAAAATATATACCCAATCTTTCTCTCACATCTTCTCAAAAACTATTTACACTATAAGATACTCATACCAAAACATTCAAAAAAAACAATAAAAAACTTATCAATATAGTTATTCATACAAACTGAAAAATAGAGGATTTAGCTATATTCCAAAAATTTTTGATTATCATTACTTAATAATATTTTCTAAATAAGAATGAAAAAGAGAGATTTTTTCATCATAATAAGAAACATCCTTTTCAAAACAATTTAATTTATCACGATTTTTATAAAAATGATCTATATAATATTTCACATCTTGATAATTGTGCTCCAACATATTTACCTCTACAAGGTTATAGATCACTTCCGCATCCAGCTGGTTAGATTGCTCAAAAGCAGAAAACAAAAAAGTAAGTCATTTTTGCCTATTTCCTACCCAATACTCACACAAACCATAACATCTTAATATTTCAGGATTATCTTCTTCATTAAGTTTTAAAGAAGCTTTCAAAAATTTTCTAGCTTTATTCCAGTTTGTTTTTTCCATCTCCAAAACTCACTTCACATACAATCACATACTTGTATTTTTTCAAGAATTTAGCATATAATCTATTGGTTTTTCTGCCTTCTCTAAGTTACCTTCCATATACATAATATCTGCTACCTCCAACAAAGCTTCTTCATTATTCGGATCTTTTACTAAAATTTTATTTACTAAATCAAGGGCTTCTTTGTATTTATAAGATTGCTTCAAATTATTTATCTGCTCTAATGTTTTGGGATCTATATAAGACATATTAATCTATCTGAAAAAGAAATAAATCATATTACTTATATATTAACAATATATTTTTTTTTTGCAAATAAAAAACTAATCCCCCGGAAGGAATTAGTTTACTTTTTAGATAAAATATATATTAATATTTTACTTGAACACCTGGTCACATTGTAGGGCTTAATGTAATTTTTTGAAGCAGTTTTCATTTAACTCAAGAAGGTCTCACCTCTTCTATCGCATTCAACAAAGCTTCAAGATTTTCTTTCAACTTATTAGTTTCAAAATTAGTTTTTCAGATAGCCACATGTATTGATCATGTTTTATCAAGCTTGAATTCTACTCTTCATTTTTTCACTTCATTTACAGTTTCTTTAATATTATTTGTAACTGTTCATGCTTTAGGAGAAGGCATCACACCTCTTGGTCAAAGGATTTTAGCCACTTTCGCCAAATCTTTCATCATATCCTGTGTTGTTATCAAAACATCAAAATCCAATTCTCATTTTTCTATTTTTTCTAAAAGGTCTTTATATCAAACAACATCTGCTCATGCATCTTTAGCAAGATCAAAGTTGTCTTCTGTAGTAAATACAGCTACCTTTTTAGTTTTTCAAGTTCAATGAGGAAGCACAACTGTAGATCTAATCATTTGATCATTATACTTTGGATTTGCTCAAGTTTTTATATGAACCTCTACTGTTCATGGAAAACTTGAATAAGAATATTTCTTAACTAAATCACATGCTTCTTCTTTCTCATAAAGAGCTTTTTTATCAAATTCCTTCAATATATCTTGATATTTTTTTCAATGTTTTTTTGGCATATTAATTTGTATAATAATATAAAAGCGGTACAAACGGGTCACCCCTCCCGATTCTTGAGTTTTATAACTCAGTATCTACTCACATATTTCTTGCTGTACCTGCAATTGTTTTAACAATGCTATCAATATTTCTTGTATTCATAACAGGTTTTTTAATTTCTGCTATTTCTTCCAAATCTTGTCTTGTAAGTTTACCAGATTTTTTCTTATTTGGCTCACCACTTCATTTTTTCAATCATGTTTTCCACATAATTAAATTTGATGTAAGAGGTGGCAGAACTTCCATCTCGTAACTTCTATCAACAAATATCTTTACATTAACTGGTACTTTAATTTCAAATCATCAATATTGTTGAATCATATCACCAGTTTTATCGTTAAACTCCTTTACAAACTGACCAATATTCACACCATGCTGTCACAAAATTGGTCAAATAGGCGGAGCTGGTGTAGCTTTTCAGGCTGGCATGTGCAGCTGAAATTGACTTTGCACTTTTGCGGCCATAATAATTAATTTAAGATATAAATATTAATTATACACTACCATATAAGCTTCAAGCTGATGGTCAACAAACTGAAAAACAGCTAGACTGCTGTTCCCTTGATAATTTGGCATTTCCACCAACTGAAAACCAAAAGGTGTATCCTTGTTTATAATGTTTTTTTCATCAATTTCAATATATTTTTCTCCAAAGTAAACAATATCTATAGATTCATTTTTTTTAGAATCGTCTATCATTCTTATCAAAACAGTTAGCAACTCGTCTTCTCACACAACACCATGAGGATAAAAGTTTCATCAAGCTCACCTCAGCAATCAATATTCACATCATTTTATCACTTCATCCAAAAAATCTTCACTTATTTGATCCTCATCCTCAAAATCACAATCATCAAAAGCAACATCACCTTTTCAAAGCTCTTGTTCATAATATTTTGTAGCTATATATGAAAGTTGTTGTCTTTGAATTCAAGTTCATAAGAAATATCTTTCTTCAAAATCAGCTGGACTTTCTTCAGTAGAATCATAAGAATCATCCAAACTTTCGTCCTTATCTTCGTAATCATCATAATCATTCTCATAATCATCTTCATCATTTTCATTGTTTGACTCTTGTCATTCTTCTTCCAAAAAACTAAAATCAGATTCACCCAACTGATCATCTTCGTTTTCTTCTTCTATATAATCTTCCTGTACTCAATCTCATTCATCAATCTCTTCTTTTGAAGCAAATGAAAAATAAAAAAAATATACAATAAGAAATGAAACAATCACAAACAATACTGACATAGACACAATCTTATTTTCTTTCATGAAAATTTATTTTAATTAATTAATCAATCTTATCTATTTTTTCAAAAGGAACCATCATTGGAGTTGTTCTTCATAATATTTCTACACTTACATACACAACTCATTTTTGATTATCTATTTCAGTAATTACTCATTGAGTTCAAGAAAATTCTCAATCTTTTAATTCAACAATATCTCACTGCTTAAAAGGTGATGTGTGTTCTGCTCTTTCAGTCTTTTCTTGTATATAATGCATCATATCTTCATATTCTTTGTCTGTCAAAGGAACTGGACGAGTCTCTGCTCAAACTATAAGTCTAACTCCTGGAGTATTTCTTATTATATACCAGATTTTATCATCCATTTTTGATTTCACAAAAACATAACCTGGATATAGTTTCTTGTGAGTAATTTTCTTTTTTCAAGATGATTTTTTATAACTAACTTCTGGAACCATTGGAACCATAAAATCAACTATATCATCTTCAAGTCACTGTCTTTTCACTCTTTCAGTAAGATTTTCTATCACCATATGTTCTTGAGAAGAAACAACACTTATCACATACCATCTAAGGTTGTCGTCATGTATTTGTTTTTTGATTTCTGTTGTGTTATTCATATACTAGCTCATTATCTGATAAAAAGTTTGATAAAGGTTTATAAAAACTCAATCTACTGCTGCAAAATACCCTGCTGCTATAATCACTATTATAAATACAGCTATAGCAAGATTTATAACCTCATTTTTTGTAGGTTTTTTTACTTGCTTAAGAGTTTCCAAACTATCATAGAAAAATTTTAACATCAAAAAAAATTAGTATGTAAATCAACAATACTTATAATTATTTATAAATGAAATTCAACACAAATTTTATATTTGATTTTTTTCTCAAAAACATTAAAAAATAATTGATGATTTAAATAATAAATCCAAAAATGAAAGCAAAAGTTGAAAAAACACAAAGAATTTGAAAACAAAGAGCTCACACAGCAACTCATCTACTTCATGCCCAGCTTGAAAAAATCATACCCTGAACAAAACAAGCATGATCTCTAGTGGATCTTGATTATTTGAGATTTGATTTTACTACCAATCAACCTCTTACAAACAAACAAATAGAAACTATAGAAGACTGAGTCAACAAGATCATAGACAAAGCAGAAGATGTTGAAACATTTGAAACCAACATAAATTCAGCAATAGATATGTGAGCAAAAGCTTTTTTTGAAGAAAAATATCAAGATATAGTAAGAGTAGTAAAAGTATGAGAAAAAACATCTATTGAACTTTGCTGAGGTACTCATATTTCCAATACTTCTCACATTTGAGCATTCAAAATAATATCTCAAGAAGCAGTATCCAGCTGAGTTAGAAGAATTACAGCAGTAGTTTGAAATAAACTATTTGACTATGCCAAAGAAAAAGAAGAACAAATAGAAGAAATTGCCAAAAAATTAGAATGCACAGAAAAACAAATATTTGAAAAACTAAACAAGCAACAAAAAGAACTAAATGAATACAAAAAACTATATGAAACAACAAAAACTCAAATAATAGAAGACAAAATAAATAACCTAGATTACAAATCATCAGAAATCTTTGATAAAATATTAAATATCTCAAATGATAGTCAACTTCAATGAGAAAACTTCAAATTTATTGGTGATTTATTGAAAAACAGAAATCAAACACAAAATATCCTAGCATACAATAGTTTGTGAAACTTTTGCATTATACTGAACCATGGAAACCAATCAGCCAAAAAAATTATTCAAGAAAATTGAATAAAATGATGATGATCTGATTATTTTGCCCAATGAAAAGACCCCAAAATAGTTGATTTTGTAAATCAAATTGAAAACTAAAAATAAACTATTATAATATAAATTACTTTTAACCCAAACACAAAAATAATGACAAAAACTAAATTTTTTCTAGTATTGTTTGTATTTTTGATAACAACATTTTTTGCAAAAGCCTGGCAGTACCCTTTACAAGAAGTATCTGTACCAGATGTAGATTGTAAATTTCAACCATGGTCCCAACATTCAAGTGATTGTAAAACCAACCTACCAGTAATTGAAAATCATGATTATCAAAGATATAAAGACGACATGGATTATCGTTTGATATATTCTGTGCTTTGGTGAGCCACTTATAGATGATGATGGGATGTTGGTTATTGATGACACAGTGGTGTTGATATAGCTACTGCACAATGAACACCTTTATATAGCATAAATGATTGAACAGTAGAAGTTGCAAGTCACCTACCTTGATGGTGAAATACAGTAGTAATAAGACACGATTTTGAGTGAGGACATATTAGAAGTGTTTATGCACACATGCATGAAATAAATGTAAACAACTGACAACAAGTATCTTCTTGAGAACGTATCGGAACTGTAGGTAATACCTGAACAAGTCGGTGAAATCATGTGCATTTTCAGATAGATATAAACCAAGACTGACAAAATCCTTGGTATTATTCAAACTGCTGATGAGGAAGCGCCACTATTGTAAATGAATGAAGGTGTAGAGATCAACTGCTTGCCAATACTGTTGATCCTATTAGATTTTTAGAAACCAATTGAGCATCACTAAAACTTCCTGATACCGAAGAAGAAAGAGAACAAATAGCAAAAGAAGAACAAGAAAGACAAGAAGAAGATAGTATTTCAGAAGATGAAATCCAAACAAGAGAGACTATAATGCTTAGCGAACTTGAACTATTCCTTGCAAGATACAATTTTGACACAACATCAAATATTCCTTGAAACACTATGGATGTATGAGATGAATGAAGTATCACACTAACTGCAGAACATAGATGAAGACCATTCAATTGAAGTTTACCAATGTCACTTGAGGCAGAATACGATGAAGATATCATAAGTGTTTCTCCAAGAACACTGATAGCAATAAATGATTGACAAAGAGATATTAATATACAAGCTGTTTCCCCATGAAGCACAAATCTTATACTAAAAATTAGATGAAAAATTATAGCAAACTACTCGATAAGAGTTGTAGACGATGACACAACAATCGAGGCAGAAAATGCAAGAATATACAACCTACAACCAAACAGAGTTGGATGACAAAACCGATGAATTTTTGTAGCCCAAGATGAAAATCGCAACAATATTATTAGGACACCTTATGAATGAAACATTACACTAACTACCAACAACAATGCAAAAATATGTTCTCCAGAAATAACATCCAGATCAGAAGTTAGCAAAACAAATAACTTTGAATGTTGACCAGATGATCTAAAAGATGAAATAAGTTTTTCTTATTTTGACACACTTGAAGGATTGTACCTATTCAAAATTGTTCCTACCAACAATTGATCTATAACAATACAAGCCAAAAAAGATTGAGAAGAAATATGACAAAGCATGCCCAAAAACTCTCAATTCCCTTCAGACATATCAAATTCACAATACCAATCAGACATAAGAAGATGACTTACAAAACAATTTTTTGATAATCATTCTACCAACAATTTTGCTCCATCTTTTATTATCAGAGAAAGAGATGCAAAAAATTGGATATACAAAACATTTTATCCTTTTGCCGAAGAAAGAAGCTGATCTGCTATGTGACTTTCAAGACTTGAATTTATGGAACTACTAAATGATATGCTAGGAATTAAGTCTAATTCAGAAAACAACTTCCGGGATGTTTCTTGAGAACAGGCAGAATATGCAAACATTCTTTTGGATTATTGAATTCATCTTGATGATTACTTCCCAAGATACTTCCAGCCAGACAAGCAACTAACAAGAGAAGAAGCAGCTCATATATTAAACACTTTAAGAAGATAAAATTATCCAACAAAAAAGATGAAAATAATTGACTTATTATCAAACAAACAATTCAAAAACAAAAAAGTAATAGAAAAACTAATATGTAGTAATTTATGAATTACAAAAGAAACACTATTTTTGAAATACGAACAAGATATTTCTGATAACATAGTAGAGAAAATAAATCAACAATATCAAAAACATCAACAAGAAAATATGCCACTGGAATACATACTTGGCTATGTAGAGTTTTTTTGATTAAGATTTGAAGTAAATGATAAAACTTTGATACCCCGCCCTGAGACAGAATACATGATACAATCAATCAATGAGTTTATCCAGCAAAATCCACAAAAATATAACATAATAGATGTATGAACATGATGTTGAGTATTATGAATTAGTACAGCATATCACAACAAAGACCATATCAACAAATTATTGCTTATGGATATTAGTGAAGATGCTTTGATCATTGCACAAAAAAATCAACAAAATATTATACCCCAACAATCCAAAAACATACAAATAAAAGAAAGCAACTTACTGGAAAAGTTTTTACTAAATATCTGAGAATACCAAAATTCTCAAAATATCATAATATGAAACCTACCCTACATCCCAGATGAAACCTTTGAAAATGAAGTAGAAGAAAACGTAAAAGAATGGGAACCCAAAATTGCTTTTGTATGATGAGATGATTGATTAGATTTGTACAGAAAAATGTTTGATCAGATAATTTTTCAAGAAGAAAACTTTGAGTTTACTATGTTTTTGGAAATGATGAAAGATCAAGTTGAGATACTTGAAAATGAGTATCAAAAATATTTTAGTTTCAAAGTACTAAAAACTTTTCACTTCAATATCAAAATTTTGAAAGTTTCAAAAAAACAGTAAAAGCCAGCTTGAAATATAATACAAAATAATTAAACTAACGGTTACTTTACCAAATTTAACAACTTAAACAACAAAAATGGCAGAGAAAATATTCTTTTGAAATGTGAAAGAAATGACAAACGAATACTGAACTATGTACAGTATATGAATAAGCAAAGATGACCTAAATAAACTTGTGTTCAATGATAAATGATGGGCAAATGTTAGCTTGAAAAAATCTAGTAAATGAAATTGGTATATGGAAATATACAATCCTCAAAACCAATCAAACAATGAATCTTCAAACATCCAAGAAGAAGACGAAGAATTACCATTCTAAATCAGAGAGCACTTACAAACTATTAAAATATTTTAAAAAATTAAACTCCTACAGTATTGCCTTTTTTATTTCTTTTAAGAAAAAAGAAGAGTGCATATGCCAAAAGAACCAAACTACTATTAAATTGGTTCTTTTTTTAAAACCAAATAAATATAATCCAATAAAACACAAACAAATCTATCAAAAATCACAAAATCAATAATAAATACCAATACCATTTTCTTTCCTCCAAAATTTTGAGAAAATACACAACAAGCAATATATTAATAAACACCAAAACAGCAAAAACAATCCGTTTTTGAGTAAATCATTTTTGTAAATTTTCAGTAACATGAGCATAAGCATAATCATACCAAGTTTCTTTTGACACTTCATCTGAGACTTCCTCATCAAGCACCATCATGTCAGCTGTCTCATCATGACCTGCTTCAGGCTGCTCTTGCTCTACCTGCATTGCTCACATATCATCTTGAGGTTGCGAATCAGGTTCATCTTCTTGAATATGCATCATTCTTGCTCATTCCTTTGTCTCCCCAGTATCATCTTCTTGTGCATCCTGAATTAGAAAATTCAAAAATACAAATCAAAAAACAAACACCAAAAAAACAGGTACAACTACCTTAGAGTAATATCAAAATCTTCCAATTAGGCTTTTTTGATAAAATAGTTTATTGTTTATTTTGTTTTTTAACTGCTCCCCTCCCTTGGGAACAAAATAATTTTGAGAAGAGAACAGATCAGACAGTTTGATTTTTTTCATTACATAAGGTCAAATTCTAAAGCTTGCTCTAGTTTTGGGTTGGACTGAATTATCTTTTTTAATTTTTGCTTTGCTCTATATATACAGGTTCACACATAAGACGTACTCTCTCAAAAAATATATGCTATATCCTCATAACTTTTTTCTTCAAAGTAAAATAAAATTATAGCTTGTTTTTGCTTATCATTTAACTCCTTCAATAAACTGTATATTAAACTTTTCTTGTATTCTTTATCCAAAAGATTGTTATCTTCTTTTGATTCAATCTGAATATCTTCTATATTATAAACTTCTCACTTACCTTCTTTCCTAATATAATCAATACAATAATTATAAGCTATCCTATAAAGCCATGGTTGAAATTTTTTTGATTTATCGAACTTATCAAGTTTTTTCCATACATGTAGGAATATCTCTTGAGTAACTTCTTCAGCCAAGTCTTTTGAAAAATTAAAATGATAATATGTATACCTAAAGATTTTGTCTGTATATTTTTCTATAATTATCTGGAAATCATCCTTGTATCAATTCAAAACATTTTCTATTATATCATTATCTTCGGTTGAAAATGTATATCATTTCTGATTTGAGTTTTCTACAAATAGTATTCTAAGAGGATTTAAAAGTTGTACTACAGTATACATAGAAGTTTTTAGTAAAAATAAATAAGTATTTAACACCCCAAAACCCAAAAGGGCACAATATAATACGAAATTTCATCTCAAAAATCACACCTTATGCTCATACTCTATAATATACCTCTTTTTCAACAAGTTCTTTTTTCCTTCACCATTTCAAAGCTGATATTTCTTTGATAACATCTCTTTTTTCTTCGTTATTTATGTATGGTGTATAAGGATTTTCTGCTGCTATTGAAAAAGGCTTTGTTGGCTGAGAGTCTACTGACAATCTCATAACTCACTTAAATTTGTCCATATTTACTAAGTCAGATTTACTAAATTCTGGAGAATAAAGTCTTTCCAAAAATTCTGCATCTTCAGGTCAAACCTTGTATGCCATAATACTTCATACATTACCAAATATAGCTTTTGACAAATCAAGGTCTCATCATAATCAATGAGTCTTTAGCTGATCTATATACTGATGAGCAACTGCTAATCCAAGTTTATATTTTCTTGCCTCAGAAAGTATACTTTCTATAGATTGACTTACATAATTTTGAAACTCATCTATATAAAGATAAAAGGGCTGCCTCTTCTCTGCAGGCATATTAGCTCTTCTTAATGCTGCAACTTTTATTTGAGTAGTTAGTATTCTTCATATCAACTCACTGTTGATTTCTCAAACCAATCACTTACTAAGATTTACTAGTATTACTTTTCATTCTTGCATTGCATCAAACATATTGAAAGAAGAAGTTGTTTGTCATATTATATTTCTAATAATTGGTGTAGTTGTAAACTGCCCAAATTTAGCCTGGAAAAATGGAATAGCTTCTGCTTTTTCTCTGTCTCACATAGCAGCATAAGTTTTTTCCCACCAACTTCTCACAACAGGATTTCTAAGATGTTTAAGTTTGGCTTTTTGGAAAGCCTCATCTGCAAACAATCTAACTATCTCCACCAAGGTTCATCAATCAGGTTGGTCCATAAGAGTAAGAGCCCCATTTCTGAAATAATCCTGAAGTCTTGGACCAAAAATTTCATGTCAATAAAGCTGTATAAACATATCTACCAAATCATTCGTTACCACATCCTTTTCCTCTTCCGTTTCTGCTTCAAATGCATTTAATCACATAGGATATTCAAAATTTGATGCATCAAAATATATTAAATCATTTATTCTTTCTTTTGGAAAATATCAAAGTAAGTCTTCACAAAAATCACCATGTGGATCTATAAAACAAAATCATCTTCAGTTTTGTAGATCATCTTTTGCTTGATTCAAAAGCATGGTTGTCTTACCAGTACCAGTTTGTCAAATACAATAAAAATGTCTAAACCTGTCTTCAGCAGACAGCCTTACTTCTTTTTTCTGTCATGCAAACAAATTGTGACCCAGCAAAATTCAGTCTTTTGGAAGACCATCAGGAGCTGCAACTATCTTATAGTTTTGCCATTTTATTCTTGAGTTCTTGTTGTATCTACTATGAGGTAAATGATACAATGAAGCAACTTCTTTTTTGCTTAGTCTTTGTCATAAATTGGGATTTTTTATATTTTTATATGAAAAATATCAATCTATTGGTAGCCTTAAAGATACATCTTTACAAAAACTTTCAAAATCCTTCATTTTTGAAAACTTGATCTTGTTTAATCATACAAGATGATATTGAGATATGGATCTTTCTAAATCTTTAAGTATTTTTTGGGGTCTATCCTGATTAACACTTGTTGCAATAGCTCTTATTTGTACTCTAAACATTTCTGACTCGGCTTTTTTATCTATTTCAGAAGAAAGATTTCAAGAATATTTTTCTTTTTTATCATCAGAAGAATCATCTTTTCATTCACCCTCAAAATTAAAAAGATTTACTATTATGGACTTCAAAAAAGCCCAAATACCTCATCAATCATCTTTTTTCTCACTTTCTATACTTTTTTTGAAATCAGATTGCTCTTTCTCTCACATAGGAGTAGTTATCACTTGCAACAAAAGTTTTTCATCCCGATTTGGCATAGAAAAAGTTGATAATATACTATCCATTGGATCAGCTTCTAGATTTTCATAAGTTTGTATAGGTAGCTCATCTTTTTTGGCTAAACTAAAATATCATCAATCTGCAAACTTTCATCATTCAAGTATATTTGGTTGAGAAATATAGTCTATTACTGCTCATGCGTAAAATGATGATATCAACTTTTCAAATGTTTCAATATGATCTTTTGGAACTCATAAAGCAAATTTTACAACCTCTTTTTCTACATATATTTCCAAACTTATATATTTTTGTCAGTAAAATTTGGCTTTATAACTATCATCATGCATAGATGATAAACTATTTAAAAACTGAGTCATTATCTCTATATTTTGTTTCATTGATTGTACATTGTCTTGACTTTGATCAGAATCTGCATCTCTACGAGGGATCTTTACCTGAAGAAATCTTAGTTCCTCTGCTTTTTTTTCTAGATTTTTTTTGTAATAGTAAAAATGTATTCATTTTCAAATAAAATATAACAAAAAACAAAGAAACAAAACCACCAACAGCCCAATCAAGAAATTCATACAAATAATATTTTTATTTTCCTAAATTGTTTTTAATAACACTACAAAGCCTTTTTTTGTATTTTTGTAATTTAGTGTAATTTATAATCTTTTTTAAGATACACTAAATGTCTGAATACATTGTAATTATTTTTAATTTTTTTTCAATTATTTATTTTTTTGAATGTTTGATACAAGAATTTTTTCTAGCTTATGCATATCTATTTCAAATCAGTTAGGCAACCATTTTGACAACTCATTCCAATGCATAGTTCAACTAACATTGGATATGCTTTGATTTCTAAACTTATCTATTTTCAAATTTGTATAGTCTTGAATAACTTTTATAAAAATTTGATACTTTTCTTTTTCAGAAAAGTTAACTCAATTTTCTAAATTGTGTTTTTGATATATCTTTTCTACCAAATTCCATAAAAATGTAGAATTTGTAATTGATTGTTTTTTTCATTCAAAAAACATTTTATTTGATTTATCTTTTTGTTGTTTGTTATCATATTTTTGAATCTGATCTGAAATAAGGTTATAATGATATTGTTTTTGAGTATTTTCTATATAATTTGTATTTATTGTATCATTAAGTTTTGAGTCTGAAAAACTTTTGGGATTTGAAACATCCATAGATCCCAAACTAGACAAAACATCAACTGTATTTGAAGCAGACATAATGTTCACAAATCAACTCATCTTTTCATATCATCTTTTATATGAATCAAAATCTGTAAGAAAAATTGAAGACAAGAAAAACACAACCAAGCTTGTTCATGCTATAGTATTTATTCATATATTGAAATTTATCCTATAATCAGTTTTTGAATAAATATCCACTAAAAGTTTATAAAACATTCATCACACCAAAACCAACAAAGATACAAAAACCCCAAATGGTAGAAAAATACTAGCTAAAATCACAAAAAATGGCAAAGTTATGAACCAAAATCACCAAATCTTAAACTTTCACCATTTATCATCAAAAACAAAACACTCCAGTTTATTAAAAAAATCATACAATCTTTGATATTCATCAAAACTATTTGATAATCAAAATAAAAAAACTATTTTAATTTTTTGCCAAGAATCTTGATCAAGACTTTTTATAGATTTTGCAAGATTATTTATAAAAACTGGTTCCCATATATATCTAAAAGAATAATTGTCAAACATACAAATAAAATCCTTTATTTTCTCAAGATTTTCAATAGACTTTTTGGAATAATAATAATTTATATCTTCTGATATCAAAAAAGATGTTTCCAAATAGTTATTAAAATCTGTTATATACTCTTGAGATAAAGTTCAATACAACATTATATCATTTTGATAAGAAAATTGTTTTTTAGTTTTTGCTGAAATCTCAAATGATTTTACAACATCAAATCATACTCAAATAAAATTTATTATAGAATGCTTATTTTTATTGAGATTTTTTCCAAACTGCCAAAAATTCTTACAATGAAAAATTCATGAAAATAACTTGTCTGGATTAAACTTATTAATAAGTAGTTTTTCTTTTTGTTTCATCTTTTTTATTTTTGTTTTAAATGGCTAGATAAAATTATATCTATTTATATCAAAATTGTCAAAAAAGCATTGAAAATATTATAAATATCAGTAAAAAATTCCTTGTTGCTTTATAGGATGGAAGCAGCAGAAAGCATGTATCTCTCCTCCATGCTTTCTAAAACAACAACTTAGCCAGCATCTGGCAAATTAGCCCACCCAGAACAAAGGGTGGTTTTTTTGTGGAAAATAAATCACAATTTGAAGTTATACTTGAAATAATTATTTTTCTTCTTAAAATTTCTATAATTTTATATATTAAACTACAATTAAGATGAAAAAAACAACAATTATTATATTATCACTTATGTGATTATTTTGAGTTAGTTTTGCTAACACAGCAGACTTAGAAGATACTGAAGCCTCTACAGGTACCAATACAGAAGTGGAAATCAACACACCAAACATTCAATCTAATGGAGACAACTCAATAAACTCAGAACAAGAACTGGAAGATCAAAAAGATAATAATAGATGATGAATTGGTGACAGAGTAAGAGAAATTGCTAGAGATAGCTCACAAAGAATGAGTGACAAAGTCCATCAAATAAGGGAAGAGACATGAACCGGAGAAATTCCAGAAAATCTTGAAGAACAAATAAAAGACAGGATATGAGAAGCTAAAGAAAAAGATAAAAATATGAGAACACAACTTCAAGAAAGAACTGAAAGACTATCACAAAGACACAGAGAACAAGTTGAAACCGCAAGAAATACATTCAATCAACAAGTTGAAAATCTTGTTTCATGAATGGAGGAAGAAGAAAAAACCAAATGGGTCAAAGAAAGAATTGATAGAATAGAAAATGCTATTGAAAGATTTGAAAATCATTCTAGAATAAGTGATGATCAAAGAGAAAAAGTTATTTCACTACTAGAAAATATTTATACTGACCTCAAAGATAAACTAAACTGAGAAGAAAAAGATGATGAAATAGATCTTGAATGAATTATGGAAGATATAATATGAAGTTAATAAAAATACTAACTGCTAATATATGCTAAATTATATAAACAATATTTTTTATCAAAAAAACCCGCTGAATCTATTCAGACGGGTTTTTTTGTGATTGGAACCTATTTTGTAAGTTCAAAATATCCTGAAACAATTTATTATTATGTATGTACTCCTCTAATGTTTTTTCTCATATAAAAGTTGTTTGATAAAAATTTTTTGCAAAACTTTCTCAAATACTAGAGGCTCAAGCAACACATAAAGATAAATACTCTCTTTGCTTAGGTGAATTTTTTAAAAAACCATACTTTTTATGTCATTTCCTATAAAAAACATATGCATTATCAATAAATTCTCAAAACTGATTATAAACTTCTATTTGTTTCATTATATATGATTTTTCTCTCTCTTTTAGATATCAAAACTCCTTCTCTGATACCTCAAACAAAACTCATCACATGAAAGATTCATAATCTACCTCAAAAATATTTAAAGCAGATGTATACTTACCACAAATACTACAAAATCTATTTGATGCTTTTATATCAAATATTCTATTGTATCAGTATATATATCATACCTTCAAATCAAATGCATTTGGTGCAGTCTTTCTAAGTGAGTCCTCATTGATTAACGACCCAAATCAAAATACTTTTATTCACATAATTAAAGCATTTCTAAACTAAATTCATTCCAACTAGCTATTCTTTTTATAAGTCAAGTATTTTCAGTTTGATTAGCATTCCAAGGCTTTTCCAACAAGAAAGTTTTTACTCAAACCGAAGCAACATCAAAAGCATACTCAAAATTATCTTCAAACATATAATCAGCTCATATCTTCTTGATAACTTCAGACTTTTTGATCTGATTGTCTCAGAAACTATTTGTAAAATACACATCACTTATTAAAGATGGTAAATTTTTATCAAGCCATTCATAAGTTCTATCTTTTAGGAAATCTCTTCTAGCTGTAACAACATTCAAGGTATATCAAGCTGATTTCAGTTCTTTCAATTTTTCATAAGCTCAGTCTACAGGCTTGATTTCTTTGGCTTTTTCTGATAAAAGAAAATCACCAAAAAAGTCTACAGCTTCTTGCTGCATTCACTCAAACTCTTTCATTCTGAAAATATAATAATCATTAATTTGCTCTTTTCTAATAGGAATTCAACATATTTTATAATCATTTGCCTTAAGAGCATGTTCTACAGTTTCTGAAAGCACTTCATCCAAGTCTATTCAAATTATTTTTCTCATTATTCAATAAACAATTAAAACAATTATTCTTTTTGTTGAGAGTCTTCACCATAAGATTTCATCAATGGGAAAAGCACAACATCCCTAATGTTATCTTCTCATAAAATCAAACCTAATATTCTATCAATTCACATACCCCAACCAGACTGTGGAGGCATTCAATATTCCATAGCCAACACAAACTCATCATCAGAAGCTGTAGCTTCTTCATCTCATTTTGCAGCAGCTTTTGCTTGCTCCTCAAAATTATTTGCTTGTTCTATTGGATCAACCAACTCACTATATGATTTTACAACCTCCCAACCATTTATTACCAGTTGGAATTGTTCAACCTTTTTAGAATCATTATCACTAGTTCTTGCCAAAGGCTGCATAGTTTTTGGATAATTATATACAAATGCTGGTCAAACTATACTAGGTCTTAAAACTTTTTTATAAAGATAGTCTATTAAAGTTGCAAGTCACATCTCATCCATACCAGCAAACTCTACACCTGCTTTTTTGATGTCTTCTCTAAGTTTTTCTTCATCACCTTGTTGATAGTTACTTATTTGGATACCACATGCATTTTTAATTCATTGGATGTAATCTACCCTTTCCCAAGGAGTTGAGAAATCTACTTTTTGAGGTTGTCAACTTTTATCTTTGATTTCAATCTGTTTTGGCAAGTTCAACTGTTCAAAAAGATAATCAAAAAGTTCTTCTGTAAACTTCATATTATCTTCAAAATTCCAGTATACTGCATAATGCTCCAAAGAAGTGAATTCTTGAATATGAGAAGGATCACTTCACTCATTCCTAAACTGTTTTCATATCTCAAAAACCTTTTCAAATCTTCCCACAGTTGCTTTTTTCAATGATGTTTCAGGCGATATTCTTAGATAAAATTCTTGATCAAAATCGTTATGATAAGTTATGAAAGGTTTAGCAGCTGCACCACTTGCTGCATTTCACATTACAGGTGTTTCCAACTCGATAAATCATTTTTCATGATAAAAATCTCTTAATGCTTTTATAAAGTTACTTCTAAATATAAATTTTTCATAACTATCATCATTTGCAATCAAATCCAAATATCTTTGTCTGTAAATCAGCTCTTCATCCTTGATTCAATGCCATTTTTCTGGAAGTGGTCTTATAGATTTTGATAATATTTGAAAATTATTTAGGAAAATAGTAAGTTCTCCATGATTTGTATAAAAAAGTTCTCATTCTACTCAAATATAGTCTCAAGTATCTACAAGTTTTTCTGCAATTTTGTATGCAGTTTTTTCTTCTCACTCTACTTCAAAATTTTCTACAATACTTTCTCAAGTATTAAATTTTACTTGATCTTTTACAAAACATACTTGAATTGTAGAAGTATTGTCTTGTATTTTTGCAAAAGCCAATTTTCCATGACTGTGATATGCTATCATCCTACCTGCAGTTTTTATATTATTTTTAGCTCATCTTTGCATAAGATCTTTTGCTTCACCAACTCAAAAAGTGTTTTCATTTTCTTTGATATAAGAAATATCATAAGTTTTATTGTATTTGTTGGCATAGACTATCAATCAAGAATTTTGAAGTTTTTTTATTTTTTGAATTCTATCCAAAGACTCATTACTATACTGCATTATCATACTCATAAAATATCTAAAAAAACATAATATTTTATAAGGATTTTCAAGCCCTTATCAAGGATTTTTTTGGATTATTTCCTTTATTTTATTGTAGATAAACTCTTGATATTGCCATGATTCATTATCGTATCAAGTTTCTATATTAAAATACCTAATTCAGTTTTGAATTGCAAAATCAGACAAAGATCAGTCTCATTCCACATTTGACTGAAAAACAACATTTATTCAATAAGATTTCAACTCATTAAAATCTTCCATACTTGTTACCAACACAAAACAATTCAATGGGAAACGCTCTGACACAAAACAAAACTGCTTTGAAAAATCTTTTTTAACATTCATAAGTCTATTATTATGAATTGAAACCAAAGGCTTTGTAAGATCAAACTTTGATAATACATACTCTCTAATATTTCACAACACCTCCAAAACCTTTTTGATATCATCTGACATCTCATTACTTGAAAAAATTTGTTGACATAACTGTTCAATATCTTGTATGTTTGATGGAATTATATGCTTATTGAGAGTAAGAACAGACTTCAAAGCTCAGTAATCAGAAAAAATTCTGTTGGGGTCTACTCTTAGTAAAGTATCATTAATACGGAACCTAATTGATCTTTCATGATTTTGCGTCAACTTGACTTTGTCAACCTCTAATAGATCAATAAATTTATAGGCTGATGTTTCATCATGATGTATTCATACAACTGTATGAGAAGAATTTGGATATTCTTCTTTTTCTGCTAAAAATGGAGAACTAACAAGTAATTCTTCATCAGGCTTTTCTGATATCATAAAAACTGAACCATTAAATTTTTCTAAAAATGCATTTATATCTACCTCATAAGGTTGTACTGCATATGGATCGTTCAAAATCAGTATTCACCTATCCAAATCATATCATATCACTGCAACTATATGAGAATATTTTGAATCTTTATCCAAACTACCACGGAAATTCACCGACATACCAACAAAATAATTTTCTTCTATTGCACCTGTTAGATCAGATAAAAATTGATTTTTTTCTTTTGAAAATCTTTTATAAAATCAATACAAACCTTGCTCTCTAGCAATTTGCAAAAGTCAATAATGCAACCATCAGTTTTCTTTTGAAAAAAATGGATATTGTTTTTCTTGTCATCAGTAAAAATCAAAAAAAGCATAATACCTTTGACTATCTTGATTAACATTTGATATATCATATCTATTTTCTCAATAAAAATAATTTATTCACATCAACAAAAACTGATAACCACAAATTGATTTTTCCCAAATTTGTGCTTCCTCTGGAGACAACCCCTGTTGTTCCAGATAAGCTTTCCTTTGACAAAGGTGAGTAGCTTGTTGTCTAATATAATTGGACCTACTAAGCAGATCACAAGTTCTGCTAGTTAAAGATAATCATTTTTTGGGAGGTTGATAATGTCAATTTATTTTTTCTATACTAGACATAATTTTTTGATAATTTATAAAATCTTATGAAAAACTATTTTATTTAATAACAATTTGAATCCCAAATTCAATACACTTTATATTATTAAATTTCAAACAAAAAATCTATTTTATACAAATAAACCAGCAATTAATCCATGGCTTCTTCTATGATAGATTCAAGATTATTAATTGATTTTTCATCATAACTTTCATCAACTTGATCCAAAATTTGATAAAAATTTTCTATATTTTTCTCTTCATCAAAGCTGATTCAATCCAATTTTTTTGAAATATCTTTTTCCATTTTGATAAGGTCGTACATATTAAGCTCATCATCGTAATCTATTCAATCAATCTCTTTTGCCAACTGTTTTTCTATCTTTGTAAATGTATTGTAGGCACCTACTCAAGAAGAAGTTTTTTCTTGCATTTCTTCTTTTTCTTCAGAGCTTTTTGCCCAAAAAGATCATTCATCTATAGATTCTTGCAAATTGCCCCACTGTTCATTGAAAGTATTTCCAACAAACTGCAAATGCTCATCAATATTTAGTTTTTCAACATACTCTCCTACCTTACCTTCCGAAAAAGACAAGAAAACTACAAAAATTACTCATATCAAAATAAATTTCATCATATTTATTATCAGTATAAATATACAATTATAACACAAAACAAACAATAAATCAATATTATAATATTAAAACTTCATTGCATTTTTTCAAAAAAACATTATAATGAGTTAATTCTTTTCAAAAACAAGAAGTAATCAAAACAACTTTCAATCAAAAGGAGTAAAAGCATAGCAAAAACAAAATTTCTCCTAATTTAGAAATTTTTGGTTACAAAAATGTTTTTGTGAGAGTGCTTTTAGATAAATTACAAAAAACAATGACAGAATTTACAAAATTTTGATTTAGCCAGGAAACTCTGGATATTTTAGCAAAAAAGTGATTTGAATCACCTTCAAAAATACAAGAAAAATCTTTCCCTATACTTATGCAAACTGAAAAAGATATGGTATGACAAAGTCAAACATGAAGCTGAAAAACAGCAGCTTTTTGACTACCCTTGATAGAAAAGATACTACAAGAAAAAAGAAGCAAACACATAAAAGCCATAATTCTTTGTCCTTCAAGAGAACTTGCTATACAAGTAGGTCAAGAACTTGAATCGTTTGTTTGAAAAAGAGACCTAAGTGTTTTTACTATATATTGATGACAATCATACATAAAAGAGAAAAGAAAAATCAAATCTTGAATTGATATTTTGGTAGGTACACCTTGAAGAATAATCGATCATTTAGACAACAAAGTGTTGGATTTTTCAAACATAGATTATTTTGTGTTGGATGAAGCTGATGAGATGCTAAATATGTGATTCATAGACGATATCTATCAGATACTTGAAACAACTCCTCAAGAAAAAAGAACAATACTTTTTTCTGCAACAATGCCAAATGCTATAATAAAAATAGTAGAAAACTTCATGAAAGAATACGAACTTATTAAAATCAAATCCAATACTCTAACAAGTGATACTGTAAATCAGTATTATTACACTATACAAAAAAAAGATAAACCTGAGTTACTTTATAGACTACTTGATATTCAAAACGAATTTTACTGAATTGTATTTTGTAGAACCAAAGCAGACGTAGATGAGCTTACCAAACTATTAAAACAAAAATGATACAATGCTGACTGTATACATTGAGATATATCACAAAATCAAAGAGAAAAAGTAATATCCAGCTTCAAAAAATGATTTGTAAAAACTTTGATTGCTACAGATGTTGCTGCAAGAGGGCTGGATGTAAAATGACTTACACATGTAATAAACTTTTCTATACCTGAAAACACAGAAGATTATACTCATAGAATTTGAAGAACCTGAAGAGCTGGTAAATCTTGAACTGCAATAACTTTTGTAGAATCAAATGAAATATGAAGAATCAAAAGTATACAAAAAAAGATAAAAACCAATATCGAAGAGTGTCAAATACCTACTCCACAAGATATTATAAATCTGCAAAAAGAAAACCTAAAAGAAAAAGTTTGAATTGCTATAGACAATCACGAATTTGAAGACAATAAAGATCTTGCAAATGAATTATTGAAACTGGATAAACCAGAAACTGTAATATCTGCTCTTTTAAATATCACATTCAAAGAAAAGTTTTCTACCAAAAGATATTCAAACATATCCAAACCAAATACAAAGACAGTACAACAAAATACAAATGATGAAGCAAAACTATTTGTTGCTATATGAAAAAACAGTTGAATGGACAAAAAGGAGCTGATACAATACCTAAGTGATATTTCTTGAGTTGATCAACAAGATATAAACGATTTGAGAATGTTGAATGACTTTAGTTTTATTAATGTTATTCAAGAAGATGCTAAAAAGTTAATAAAATCTTTTTATAAAAAATGAAAAAACTGAAGACCACTTATATCAAAAGCCAAGGAAAACAGAAAAAACAAATAGTTTTTTAATACATTTTTTTAGTATAAACAAGATATAGTTTGTCTAAGAAATTGTATTTAAAATTATATAAATAAATTTAATTTGATATTAAATTTATTTTCTTAATAGAAACAGCATGTGTACAGATAATTATATTAAAATTATTGCTTGAATAATGATTGTGACAACTTCTTTACTAGGATTATTACATCATGAATATTGGATTTTTGCTACAATATTTATAGGGGCAAACCTTTTTCAGTTTGGAATTACATGATTTTGCCCTCTTGAAAGCATACTAAAAAAGTTTGGTATAAAACCATGTAATAACTAATTAATATATTCAACAAATAATGCAATTGTTTCCTTAAAAATACTATAATCTTTGTTTTTTTAGTACTTTTTTCATAAAATCCAACAAAATCAATATAAAAACTATTGATTTTTATATTAATTAGAAGAAATTATTAGAACCTACTTAAAAAGTCTCAAGTTAATACTATTCAAACTACTAGTAACATCTACAAATCCTTTTTATTTATCAAAGTATAAGGTATACTGACCAATCAGGCTTTCTTTGTGCACTTTTCTATTTTTTCCAAAAAATCATCAAATTCCAATCTAGAAGCAAAAACCTGACACCCTGCCGAATAGTTTCAGACTTTTATTGCCTTTCACAAATAAGAGGCTCTATGAATATTGATTTCTGTTCAGAATCAATTTTTTTCAAATTTAAGTTCTCAGCTTCTATTATTTTCCCTGTATACAGGGATTTCATCTATATTTTGAATCAAGGCCTTGTGTGATGAGTTAAGATTATTTATAGTTTCTTCTAGTTTATTGGCCATAAAACTATTAGACAAATATATTTTTCTCTCAAAAGGCTTCAAAAAAATCGATAATAAGTATTTATAAAAGATTTTATTTATTCTTTTGGAGATTGCTTGTTTGTGAATTCATAAGCGGTATAAATCTAAGTACTGTCATTCTTTTAATACTGCAGTTCATTCAGTATTTGGAGGATTTTTCAGGTAATACATACCTGGCAAAGTTGTTATACTATATTCTTGATAACTTGGCTGAGAGTTTTCATCAAAATAAAATAGTATTAAAACATCATCAAAGCAATCTATATTTTGTATATCTCTGACTCAAATTATGTTTGGTATATATTTTTGAGTAAATATTTTATAGCCTTTCTTATCTAAAACATTCATCAGAATATCTAGATTGTACTTGTTCTTTGTTTGTTCCAACATAATGTCTGAGTTGAGATAAAATTTCTAACTAAACTATACAGAAGTTTTCAAAGTTATGCAAATTTATATATTTCGTAGCAAAAAAACAATAGTATATCCATTCTAATTTTCTTTAACCACTTTAATTCAATCATCATACCATTTGTCACACTCTATTTTTTTAACTCTCCTACTACTTCAGTTTAGCTGCAATCATAGTTTTTCTGATAGTTCTTTGATATATTTATCAAAATAATTATCTATAGAAGCAGATACATTTCAGTTATAATACATTTTATATCTACTTATTTTATTATCATTTCATATAGTTACCAAGCATCTTCATAAAATATTATAATTTTCATCTTTAACATAAAAAACTGCTTTGTTTACATCTATGGTATTAGATATCACCGAATAATAATTTCCCAAACCCCTATTAAAAGATAGACAACTTCCTTCTACCCGATTTCACATCATTAATGAGTTCAAAGGATCTAGTTCTCTTTCAATTATTATCTTATTTGCTTCTTTGGATTTCTTTCATTTAAACAATTCTTCTATTTCCCTTATTTGTAATTCCAAATCATCAAATAAATCTTCCTCACTAGAAGCTTCTTTTATTTGTTTTTTAGATTTCTTTATTTCGGAATTAAAATAATTTACCAAATTTCAGGAAGAGTCAAATTCTACTTCAAAATCAAATCACAAGCTGTTAATTTCATTGATTTTTCTTATTGCAACCTCAAAATGATGATCGATACGACTTTCTATATTTTCTGCCTGATTGTCTTCATCTCAGAGAACATTTATTATCTTGGTATTCCTAGAAAGCCATATTTTTTGTTGTTTTTTGTTCAAATGTTTTCTAAGCCATTTTTTATTTCTCTTGGTATCATATTGATTAAGTTTTCAGTCTTCTAAATTATCAAACTTTCATTTAAAATAATCTATAAGAAGTTTATTAATTTGTTTTTTATTTATTTGAGTAGAAAGTGCCATTTTGTAACTTTCCTTAAACTCTTGCCTATCTATTTTTTCAATGTCTATATCACCAATACTTATATGTTCTCAAAGTTCTTTCTTTATGTTTGAAGCAATTTTTATTTTTCTTTTCCTGTAATATGTATTAATAAAATACTCTATTAGATTTTCCATCAGAAGTTTTTCTAGTCATTTTATATTTCAATTTGCCAACAAGTTATCAAACTCCCTCAGTTTCTTCTGTACAAGCTTGTCTTTTAGCTGATTTAGTCTCACTATTTTTTCAAAATTTTCTCTAAGCTTGCTTTGCTTTATTTCCTGATTTTCATCTCTAAAATCATCCAAAGTTTTAAAATTATCTATGTTTGGACCTACTCAAAAATATTCTTTATCCCTGAGCAGTTGAAGTATTTTTAACAATGATTTCTGTTTATTTTCTAAACAATAAATTAGTAATTTTTCTAAATTTTCTGAATCAGGGATATATGCATCAAAAAATAATCTTATATTTTGTTTACTTCTTAATAATCTTTTATCCAAAAAAGATACAATTTTTTGTTTGCTTATATTTTCTTGATTTAAGTTTATTTTGGACTGAGAATGATAATTTTCTAGGAATAGCTTTAAATTTTCATTTTGACACAACTTTTCTATATCCTTAATAGTTGCACACAACCCAAGCAACAATCTAAAATGTTCTGGTGTAAGACATTTTAAAATACTAACTACATGATTGCATCCTCAAATTTCATTGAGTTCGTCCAAATTATCACAAAATTGTAGTAAATAATCTAAGTTTTCCTTTTTTGCAGAATACAAAACATTTGTTATATTTTCTTTTCCAAAAACCTTCTCAACATCATTTTGAGTTTTGATACCATAGTATTTTAGTACATTATAAAGATTGTTATATTTAGATTTTTTCAAGAAGTTTCTAATATCATTGTTTTCACAAAATTCTCTAAAATCTATGGCATTTTGAATATTATATATATAAACCAAATAAAATAAATCTTTTTCTCCAGAATATTTCGTAACCTCTCTTAGAGCTTCACTTTCACATAACCATTCAAACTCTTCTGTTGAACTGATATGTTTTGTCATATAAATCAAACTATATGTTTCTGCGAATTTAACAAGATTAGCAAGATTTTCTTTTTCAAAAAGTTTTTCTAGTTCTTCTTGCTTTTGAATATTATACAACTTTACAATATTTTCTAGATTTTTTCTTTTGACAAATTTTAGTACTTGTATTGTTTTTTCATTTTGAAAAAAAGCTAATAAGTCGTCTTTGCATTCAATTTTGAAAAAATACATTAAGTATTCTAAACTAGATATGTTTAATTCTTTGATAGTATCAATAACTTTTATAGTATTTTCATCTTCATAAAAACTTTTTAAATCATCAAGTGTACAGCACATTCATATCAGTATATCCATTTTATAATGGTTAAAATCTCTTAGCATTCTTGCTGAGTTTTCAGCTTCCAAAAAATTTTTTAATCCTTCAGAATTTTGTATATTAAACTTGTTTATAAATTTTTTGAATCTTCAACTTGGTTCATCTTTTAAAAGACCATATAAATATAGGTCTTCACCAATATCTATAAACTCTTCAATATTATCACATAATTTTATTACAAATTCAAAAACATCCACTTCTGCTTCTGATAAGATTTTAAGTATATTTTTTTTACCAAAAATAAGTTCAAGATCTTGTATATTTGAGCATAATCACAATACCATATCTAAATTTTTATATTTAGATTTTTCATTCTCATGTGTTTTGAATAGTTTGTTTACTCTTGATGTGTTTAATATATCATTATTAAATTTTTGTAAAAATGATATTATATTATCATCTTCAACAAATTGCTCAAAATCATCTGTATCTTCACACAATTCAAGTACTCATTCCAGATTTGTTTCAAAGAAAAACTTTAAAACATTGATTACATTATCTTTTTCAAACAGGCTCTCCAGTTCTTGAGCATTCTGTATGTTATAAAATTTTATTATATTCAAGAAATTTTTTTCTTTTAAGATTTTAATGGCATCTATTGCATTATTTTTTTTAAATATGTTTACTGTAAGATTATATAGCGTTGTTAAAAATAATGTGTATACAAAATACTATTTATTTGATAACAAACTATGTAATGAATATACATAAAAATACAAGACTAACACCACTCCAGAGAAAAGAGGTCTGGGAATACTATAAAAGATGAATGAAGCCTAAGGATTTACATATTAAGTTCAATGTATCATTGCCTACCATATACAAGATAATAAAGAGAGCAAGAACTCAAGAGTTTTTACCAAGAAATTCTATCAATAATAGATTTAGAAACATTAGGCGATGATTACTTAGATTAGCTAAAATAGAATCTAAGATAATAGAAAAGAAAAACAAAGAAGCTAGAAGATACAATAAAAACTACCCTTGAGAAATGATGCATTTTGACACAAAAAAACTACCTCTTATAAGATGAGCAGCAAACAAAAAGTCTGAATACTTATTTGTATGAATAGACGACTATTCTAGAGAACTTTATGTAGCTATAATGCAAGATAAGACACAAGTATCTTCGTCTATGTTTCTTAGACAGGTAATAGATGAATGTCCTTACACTATTGAGTGTGTGTACTCAGATAATTGAGTTGAGTACAAATGAAATGATAAACATGAATTTGTTAAAGAGTGTGTAAAAAGCTGAATAAAGCAAAAATTTACAAAAGTTAGAACACCAAGAACAAATTGAAAAGCAGAGAGGGTTATAAGAACATTAATCGATATGTGGCACAGTAAGGAAGTTTTTAAGTCATCAGAACATAGAAAAATGTCTTTAAAAAGATTTGTAAATCGATATAACACTGTAAAGCCACATAAATGACTAGATAATAAAACTCCTTATGAAGTTATTGAAAAGTTCTATTACTGATAATTTTTTAACAACGCTACCTTTTCTTACATTTGAAGGCTTTTAAGTTTTGCTATATTGGGTGGTTTGCTATGAGTTGTGTGATCTGTGATATGATTTACAAACCTTACATACTCCATAATATACATAATTATTTGATTGATAATACTTCAAATATGAATAAATCTTAGTTGAGTATCTCCCAAATTAAGTGCTTATAGTATTGCAATGCCTAGTTTCCTTTTCAAGAAACTAAGAAGCAAGACTGAAAACTTATGAGAAAAGTTTTATGCAACTGGTATCTGATGAGCAACTTTTTTTGTGCCTTGTGGTTTTAGTATGGCAGCACAGTTGTTTGCTGTTACTACAGGTAGTTTTTGGCAGTGATCCTTGGTGATGTTATCTTTTGTTCTTGGATCTATGATTCCTTTGCTTTGATTTGGAAGTATATCTAGTTTCTTGAAATGAGCTTTTGGTCAAGTAGTTTTTAGAGTAATAGCTGTGTTTTTGGTAGCTATATGAGCTTACAACTTTACTGTTTGATATACTACCTTGAGTTCTTCTATATCTTTTGAAACTTCTGCAGCTGCTGAAGAACAAGGTTATGAGTCTGAATATGAGTCTTTGAAGCTTGCAATAGATGGTATGTTTTGTATATCATGTGTGATGAGAATAGAGTCTAGTTTGAATTCCTTAGATGGAGTGGAATCATCGAATGTGGATTTAGTAAATGAAACCGCAGACGTTGAATATGATCCTGAAATTATATCACCTGATGAAATAACTCAAGCGGATATATTTGATGATGATCTTTATTCTGCTGAAATTATTGATTAATTCAACTAATTCAAGGACGGATCTGAAAGCTCTTCAGATTTCATTAATTTATTATTCACTTGTTTCTAAGCTTGAGTAGTTTATCTTTTAATTTCTTAAATAGCTATAAATTTATTCTTCAGTTTCCTGAATATGTTCAATTTCTTGTTTTAACTGTTTTGCACTCCGATTATTAGGATCTATTTCAAGCACTTTACTAGAATGTTCAAGTGCTTCTTCATGTTTTCACAATTTTTTTAATGCCAGTCATTTTCTAATTAATATGTCCACATCATTAGGCTCTATTTCTAATGCTATGTTATAATATTCTATTGCTTCTTCATACCTTCATAACCTGTATAATGCTAATCATTTATCATTTAAACTAATTGCATCATTAGTTTCTATTTCTAATGCTTTTTCAACATATTCAACTGCTTCTTCATGTCTTCACAATTCTTCTAATAACCATCATTTATTAATTAATATATCCAGATCATTAGGCTTTATTTCTAATGCTTTTTTAGTATATTCAAGTGCTTCTTCATAGTTTCTTGATTGACTTAGTGCTGCTCATTTACTATTTAATATATCCACATTATTAGGTTCTATTTCTAATGCTGTGTTATAATATTCTATTGCTTCTTCATGTCTTCATAATCGAGATAATGCTTTTCATTTATTATTTAAAAATGCTACATTATTAGGTTCTATTTCTAATGCTTTTTTATAGTATTTCATTGCTCCTTGTAAATTTTGTTGATCTTTAAAATGTTCTCATATAAAGTTTAATATAGTTGCTCTTTTAAAGTAGGCTACTAGTCATATTACTAGTAATACTAATATTAGCAAAAGATAAATTTTTTTCATCATTACTTTTTAATAATATAAATAATATTTATTTGATAATATTGTATAAGGTTGTTAAAAATAATTTTTATAATGAATAGTATTTGTTTGACAACCAAATTATATTAATGAACTTACATAAAAATACAAGATTTACACCATTCTAAAGGAAAGAGATATGGAAATTCTATCAAAGATGAATAAAACTAAAAGATCTA
This sequence comes from Candidatus Absconditicoccus praedator, assembly GCF_021057185.1. Classification (GTDB taxonomy): domain Bacteria; phylum Patescibacteriota; class Gracilibacteria; order Absconditabacterales; family Absconditicoccaceae; genus Absconditicoccus; species Absconditicoccus praedator. The sequence goes on along the minus strand of NZ_CP054059.1, from coordinate 761,824 downwards.
TGTATCAAATTCAATGTATCTGCTCCTAGTATATATAAGATACTTAAAAGAGCTAGACTAAAAGAATTTGTCCCTAGACAATTCCACTAATAATAGATTTAGAAGCATTAAACGATGATTACTTAGATTGGCTAAAATAGAATATAAGCTATCTTTGATAAATACTTCAATTTGACACAACAAAGCTTCCTCTTATAAAGTGAGTTGAGAATAAAAAATCGGAATACTTGTTTGTATGAGTAGATGATTATTCAATAGAGATTTATGTGGCTATCATGGAAGATATGACACAAGTATTATCAGCTGCGTTCTTGAAATAGGTAATAAATAAGTGTCCATATACAATTGAATGTGTATATTCAGATAGTTGACTAGAATACAAATGAATTAATGAACATTAATTTGTGAAGGACTGTATAGTAAACTGAATAAAACGAAGATTCACAAAAGTTAGAATACCAAGAACAAACTGAGAGGCAGAGAGGGTTATAAGAACTTTAGTGGAGATGTGGCACAACAAGGGAACATTTATGTCATCAGAACATAGAAAAATGTCTTTAAAAAGATTTGTAAATTGATATAATACAGTGAAGCCATATAAATTACTAGATAATAGAACTCCTTACGAGCTTATTCAAAAGTTCTATTATTGATAACTTTTTTTAACAAAGCTACCTTTTCTTAATATATAAACTTTGATTTATGAAAGCTGAATACAAAATAAAATGAATGTCTTGTGCAGGTTGTGCAACAGCACTTCAAAATAGACTGTCCAAAAAAGATTGAATTAATAAAGTCTTTGTAAGTTATGCTAATGAATCTATGCAGATAGAGTATGATGAAAATAGAATCTCTGCTGAAGAAATTCAAAATCTTGTAGAGGATATGTGATATAACATGAAAGAGGATTTTGATAATGAAGAGCAGTTAGTATCTAATGATGAAGAGAAAAAACAGCTTGATTTGTTTTTCAAAAAAGTGGTTGTTGCTTTGATACTTACTGTAGTGGTTGTGTTTTTGGCTATGTGATTGCACATTCCTTGGGTAGAAGAATTTGTAAGACAAATTCCATTGTGGACCAATTATAGTATACAGTTTGTCTTGACTGCTATAGTTATGTTTTGGTCTGGGTTTTATATTTACAAATCTTGTTTTCTTTCTATTATTAGATGAGTGTTCAATATGAATGTGTTGGTAGGAATATGAACTTTGGCTGCTTTTTTGGTATCAATTGCAGGTATACTTTTCCCTTGATTTTTCTTGGAAATTGCAGATGAATTGCCAGTATATTTTGAAGCAGCAGCTGGTATAGCCGCATTTATTATTACAGGTAAGTATCTTGAAGAAAAAGCCAAAAAATCAACTAAATGAGCTGTTAATAAACTTTTGTCTTTGCAAGAAAAAAAGCAATAGTTGTTAGAGACTGAAAAGAAGTTCAAATAGACTCAAAAGAACTACAAAAATCTGATATTGTTGTAATAAAACCTGGTGAAAAAGTGCCGGCAGATTCTCAAATAATTGAGTGAGAATGAAGTTTTGATGAGTCTTCTATTACTTGAGAAAGTATACCTATTCACAAGAGCAAAAATCATAATATTTATGCAGGAAGTATAAATACTACTTGATATATAAAAGCTCAGATAAATACAAGCCCATGAAACTCGGTACTTGATAATATAATCAAGCTTATACAACAAGCACAATGAAAAAAGCCTTCTATACAAAATTTGGCTGATTTGATAAGTTCTTATTTTGTGCCTGTGGTATTGGTGATAGCTGCTGTGACATTTATTGTATGGATGCTTTGGTGACCTCAGCCTCAGTTTAATTATGCTTTACTTACATCTATAAGTGTACTTGTGATTGCTTGTCCATGTGCTATATGACTTGCTACTCCTACAGCAATTACTGTATGACTTTGAAAAACAGCTAGTAATGGAATACTTGTGAAAACTCCAGATGTTTTTGAAAATTTGTGAAATAATACAGATATTGTTTTTGATAAAACATGAACTTTGACAGAGTGAAAATTTGAAGTAGCAGACTTTAAATTTAGTTGAAAGAAATTAGAAAAGCAAAAAGTAGTTTCTTTAATATATGCTTTAGAAAAAAAATCTACCCATCCAATAGCAGAAAGTATTGTGAAATTTATAGAGCAAGAGTATGATTTTGATAATTTGCAAGATGAGATACAAGATTTTAAAAATATTCAAGGTATGGGTATGAAAGCAAAATACAATTGAAAGCAGCTTTTGATATGAAACTTGGAATTTTTGAAACAATCTGGTATAGATGTTTGACAAGATGCATATAATTTGAGAAATTGATGAAGAACTGTAGTTGCATTTGCTTATAATGATGATGTGGAATCTTTGATAGTATTGGAAGACAAAATAAATGAACAAAGCAAGGAGCTTATAGAATTTGTAAAATCAAAGTGAATTAAGACTTGGATTGCTTCATGAGATAATGATGAAGTGGTTCAAAATGTTGCTGATAGATTGTGAGTAGATTTTGCATATTCAAAAATGCTTCCAGATCAAAAATATGATAAAATTGCAAAGCTTCAAAAAGAATGAAAAAAAGTAATGATGGTGGGTGATGGTATAAATGATAGTCCAAGTTTGACCTTGGCAGATATAGGTGTGGCTATGTGAAGCTGAAGTGATATAGCTTTGACAAGTGGAGATGTTGTGCTTTTGTGAAATAATGTTTGAAAAATTAAAAAGCTTTTTGAAGATGGTAAGAAAACTCTTAGAGTGATTTATCAAAACTTCTTTTGGGCATTTTTGTACAATATTATTTTGATACCAGTGGCAGGAGGAGTTATTTATCCAATATGGTGAGTGATACTAAATCCTTTGTTTGCTTGACTGGCTATGGCTTTATCTAGTATTAGTGTTGTTTTAAACTCTTTGAGATTAAAAATTATGAAATAGTAATAAAGTTTTATGTAAATATATAATATGTTCTTTTGACTCTTTTGCAACCACAATGCTTTTTTATAATTTGACATTTATGCATAATATTTGTATATTAATTTAATATTTATATCTTTTAACTAATAAAAAATGACAAAAGAAAATAATTCAGGTAATGCTATTAATATAATAGCTGTTGTTATTCTAGTGTGAGTACTTACTGTAGCTTGAAACTATTTCTTGCTTGAGTATAAGGCAAATGAAATAAAATCAGAAGTAGAGAAGCATCATGCATATCAGTTTTGATGATTAGAAAACTATCAATTAGCAAAACAAGCTTTTACTTCAGATCAATTTATTGATGAACAAAGACAACAATTGGAAATGTTTGTGTGAGATGATGTTCAACAAGATATCGAACAGGATGCACAACAAGATGTGTGAGATGACTGAATTGTAGATGATGAGCAAGCTCAAGATGATGTGCAACTAGAAGAGGATGACTGATTTGAAAGAGGACAGCTTGATTCTGACCAAGTAGAGCAGGTTGTTGATAGATGAATAATTGATTGAGATCCAGATGCTCAAGTAGTATGGATAGAGTACTCTGATGTTAATTGTCCTTTTTGTCAAAGACAACATATAGACTGAACTTCTAGTAATGCTATGGAAAATTTTGATGCTAATGAAGTATCTTACTTTTATAGAAACTTTCCAATATTTTGAGATAGGTCTTATCCTTGATCTAATGCTATAGAATGTGCATGAGATCTGTGATGAGAAGATGTTTATCATGATTATATGTCTTCATTTTATCAATTGGAAGATATAGAAAATGAAAGCTGATGGATAGATTTGGCAGAAGATTTTTGAATAGATACTGATCAGTTTGAACAATGTATAAATTCTCAAGAACACAACTGATTCTTAGAGGAAAATATTGAAGAATGACAAAATCTTTTTGGAGTAGAAGGAACACCAGGAAATGTGTTGCTTAATACTCAAACAGGAGATTGGGTGCTTGTACCTTGAGCTTATCCTTCTGAAACTTTTGTTTCACTGATAGACGATATGTTGAATTAGTAAGAAGTATTTGCTTAAATATCAACAACTATATATTCATTATTTGTGTCAAGAAATTCAAGACGACTGCATTCTAGATTAAGTTTGTGGTCGTCTTTTTTTCAATATAGATAATCTCATAAAATAGGTAATCATTTACTGCTTAGATGGTATCTTATTTGATGAGTACGACCTGTAAGTATTTCAATAAATAATATTATATTTTTTCATTTATTTTGTTTACTTAATATTTTTGTTATTCATTCTTTGGGTTTTCTAATATTGGGTACTTTGGGATATACTATTTCTTGTATATAGTGTGGTAACTCTATCTGATCCAAAAAACTTTTTCAGTTGGGTGTTGTTGTACATTCTGCTGTATAAAATTTTTTTAGTGGAACCTCTTCTTTTTGTTGTATTCATATAGATTCAGACTTTTCTTTGAATAGTTTCTTGAAATGTGAAAGTCATTTTTCTGTTTTTGCAATTATCATAGGTCAGCTTGTTTCTTTATCCAGTCTGTGAATTAGTCAAGCTCTTATGAAATTTCAAATACTTGGAAGTTTTTTGTATTTTTGGTATAAAAATCATACTACCGATGGAGTGCTCACATCCCAAATACTTCAAGGGTGAGATATCACTCATTTTGGTTTCTTGATTACAAGGTAGTCATATTCTTCTTTTAAAATTTCCAGATCTATATATGCAAAATCTTCTAATACTTCTCCAGTAATAAATCTTTCTAGTTTTTCAATTGATATGTTGTCTCAATTTTTAAGTTTATAAGATTTTTTTATGGGTTTGTTGTTTATACAAATTCACTTTCTTTTAATTATATGATGAAAAAAGTTTCTTGAATATCCAAAATGTCATACAAGAAACTTATCAATTCTTTCTCACTCTCATTTATATATTATGTTGTCCATCATATTAGATTACTTACTCAATATTTGGTGCTCAACAACTTGAACAATATTCATACTCTTTAGGATAATTGTTTTTGCATTCTTTGCATTTTACTTTTAGTCAATTACCACAAAAAATACAAAAATCAAACTCTTTGAGATTATTATTTTCACATTTTTCACAAGTTATTAGATTTAGGTCATAATAATCGTTTGGAGAGTCACTTTCATGCTTATATCTGAGAGGTCTTAAAAGTATATATAGTGGTAGACCAATTATTGGAGTAAGTCAAGCTACAACTAATATGCTGAATAATTGATATATAATATTATCTGTTCTAGCAGATATGTCTTTTGTGGTCCACAAAATAGACCAAGCCCAAACAAAGACTACAACTGAAACAACGCCTGTTGCCACATAATCTCATATAGTTAAATTTTGAATATAATTCATGTATTCTTGCATTTTGTGATATTAAATTTTAAATTATTTTCTTTGATATTAGTTTTAATAAATTTTCTCTATTTTTCAACTCTTTTAGTATGAAGTGCATTTTTGAGGGGTTTTGAAATTCTAAGTAGATTTCTACATTTGATGATAAGTCCTCATTCTTATTTACTTGTATGTCAGATACATTTACATTAAAATCTGAAAATATAGATAATATTTGGATAAGTACTCATGGTTTGTCGTATGCTCTAATTTTAACTTTTAGAGTATAAGTTGGTGCTTCTTCTCATTCCCAGTGTGCTTGTAATAATTTTTCATAGTTTATTCTTTTTAATGCTGTACATTCCAAATTATGTACTTTTATTCATTCTCTATCAGCTTTTCAGATGATTTTGTCTGGATTTGTTGGTTTACATTCAGGGCATATTGAATATTCAAGCTTTTTATTTCAGTCTATTATAACATTATTTTGTTTTGAGGTTTCTTTTTCTAGTGTTTCTGATTGGCTTTTTGTGTTGTCCTGTAGGTTGTTAATGTTTTTACTGATTCTAAATGTATCAGGGTAGACTTCTTTTATAAGTTTTGTAGCTGTAATTTGTTTTTCTGAAATCTTAACCATTATATTTTGATATTCTTCTCATTTATATTTCTTTGTAATTTTGTCTTTTTTAGTTCATATAAGTGGTAATCAGAATTCTTTAAGTTTTTCATTAATTTGTTTTTCTCACGCTTCTATATGTTTTTGCATTTGATTTTGCCTTATAAACCTGTTTAGTTTAGATTTTGATGAAGGGCTGTGGACAAAATTTATCCAACTAGGAGACGCAGTAAATTTTGACTTATAAGTGTTTATTTTTACAATACTTCAATTTTTTAATTGATAATCAATAGGGACTATCTTGTCATCTACTATTGCATTTTTAAATTTTAATCATACATCTGTATGAATCTTGAAGGCAAAATCTAAAACTGTGCTTCATTGTGGTAGTTCGACAATATCTCATTCTGGAGTATATACAAATATATTTTTTTCAAGTATATCTATGTGAAGTGCCTTTTCAAATTCATCTTTTTTACTTGTTTCTTGAAAATTTTTTACAATATTTTGTAGTTTGTGAATTCGTTCTGACTGCTTCTCAGAAATTTTTGCTGTATCTCAAGTTTCTTTGTATGCAAAATGAGCTGCAACTCAGTATTCTGCAAATTCATCCATTTCTTTTGTTCTTATTTGTATCTCTACTGGAAAGTCAAACATTCCAATTATAGTTGTGTGAAGGCTTTTATATCAGTTGGATTTTGGTAGTGCAATATAGTCTTTTATTCTTTTTATTAGGGGAGTGTATCTGTTATTTACTACTCATAATACAGAATAACAGTCTGATATTGATTTTGTTACTACTCTGAATGCAAGAATATCCATAATTTTTGATGGATCATTAGTTCAGTACTTTTTTAGTTTTCTATAAATTCTATAAGGACTTTTTAGTCTTCACTGTATTTGTTCATACTCAATTTTGGATTCATTTAGAATTTTTTCTATACTTTTGATTCATCTTTCTGTATAGTTGCTTGATTTTCAGTGTTTTTTCTTGATAAAACTAAATATTCTTTTAAACTCTTTGTTGTTTAAGTTATAGAATGCTCAGTTTTCAAGGTAGTTTTGAAATACAGACAGTCACAGTCTTTGAGCAATTGGAACATATATTTTTAGTGTTTCCTGAGCAATTCTAACTCTTTTTTCTTCTTTGGGGTGAAATTTTAGAGTTTGTATATTGTGTATACGATCAGCTAACTTTACAAAAATTACTCTTAAGTCTCTGCCCATTCCAAGAAAAGTTTTTTTGAGTGTTTCTGTGTTTCTTTCCTGGCCTTTATATCTTACTTTAGAAACTTTCTCTAGTCAATAGCATAAATTAGCTACTTCTTCTCAAAATTCTTTTTTAATGTCTTCATAGGTGAATTCTGTGTCTTCTATAACATCATGAAGTATGCAGGTTTGAATACTTTTGATTCATGGTTTAATTTTCATTAAAAATTGTGTAGATTTTATGGGATGTACAAAATAAGGTTCTCATGAAAGTCTTTTTTGGTTTCAATGAGCATGTTTGGCAAATTCATATGCGTGGTCTATTTTACTTATTTTTTCATAAGGCATATATTCACTAACCTCTTTTTTTATCTGGTGCAATAAAAATTGAGGATCTTCTTCAAAAATAGGTTGATAGTTTAAAAATTCTTCCAATCTTTCTATGTCCATTAATGTTTATTATCAATTAATTTCTAAAGTTTGTAATTGCAGAACACAATTTCACTTCTCACTCATGATCTCACATGTATTTAACTACTGAGCAGAATCTGAGCTCTTTGGGTGTGCTATCTCAACAATCTACTGAACCATCTCCATCTTCTCAATCTTCACAATCTAGAGAAGTTCAGTCTTCTTTGTTGTACAATCATTTAACTTCTATCATCCTGAAATATCTTCACTCTCAAGTAACTTGTTCTTGCTGATTAGCGTTGGGGCATGGGTGTCGTTGTCATCTACTGCTTTGACATAAAGCATATTCCTGATTATTATTCCAGTTTAATCAATCAGATAAATCTAATTTATCATCGCTTTCATTAGATATTTTATTAAGTTTATTGTATTTTTGATTTCATGCTGTTGCTCAGGATAGATAATAATATCATTCTTGTATTCGGTCTTTATTTTGACAACCTGAATCTTCTCATAAAGGGTCTTTCAATAACCAACATTCATCCCTTCTACCAGACCATCTAGTCCAGTTGGTATCTCTAATGTTGAATACTCATTCAATTCATTCTCTGGCAAGGTTGGTTGCTATAACTTCTTGTCTAATGTTTCAAACAAATTTGAGTCAATAATCAATAACATTTACTATTCAAAGTATTCATACAGATATAATTACTGCAACTATCATCATTTCAATAAGTGTGAATCCTGATTTATTTTTTATGTTTGAAAATTCCATGTGAAATTATTATAATAATAAAGATATATTTTTCATAATATTTATTTTATTTTTTATTTCAACTATATTATGCTTTCTACTTATGACTTTTTTCTTGTATGATTGGTTTGAGTATTGCTGATATTTTCTGTTGCTATATGAGTAAAGAAAATGATAAAAATAATAATATGAAACTATTTGTTGATATGAATAGCATTGGCTATGCATGTTGGTATGGAATGATTGTCACAATATTTGTTGGAAAATGAAGTTTGATTCTTGGATAATCAAGAATTTATAGCTGAGTGACTTGAGTACTATAAATTGCATACTATAGTTTGAATATATCTAATGTTATTAATTCTGATTTTTTCAAGATCCAAAATATGAATATGAGTGTCAGAAAATTCTTTTATAAAGTTTTTATTTTGAGTTTTGTTTGCACCAATAACTGTTATAAGTATTATATCTTCTTTACTTATAGTTATTTTTTGAGAACAAATATTTAGTTGAGAAAAAATAGAGGAATTATCATCAGATTTTTGAGACAATGAATTTTTTGTTGTTTTTTTACAGCTTATGCCTTTGCGGGTTATACTCCCTGCTTTGATGGCTGTTTTACTTAGTACAGAAATAAAATTATGAATGCCAAAACTTTTCAAAAAAGCAGCAAAAAAATCTGATTCAACATCTCAAAATTGAGAAAATGAGGATACTGATGTAGAAAAAAAATAATCTAACAATTAAGGAAATATTATATAGTCTTGAAAAAATAAAAAAAATATTTATATTATTATATACTATGTTTAAAGTTTAACTTAAAATAATTATGTCAAAAAAAGTTTATGTAGACCAAGATGCTTGTATAGGTTGTTGAGCTTGTGTAGCGATAGCATGAGATTTTGGTATATTTGACTTCAATGATCAAAATAAAGCTTATGTGGTAAAGCAGCCTACATCTGAATCTGAGTTTGAGGCGGCAGAAGATTGAAAGTCTGCATGTCCAGTTGATGCTATAAAGATACAGTAAATTTAATTTATAATTAATATATATTTATGCAAGAACAAACCTTGGTAATAATAAAACCTGATGCAATAACAAGATGATTAAGTTGAGAAATCATGAAAAGATTTGAAAAAAAATGACTGAAGCTAGTGGCTTGTAAAATGGTTTCTTTGGATGAGTCTGTTTTGGAGGAGCATTATAAGCACTTAAAAGATAAGCCTTTTTTCCCTTCTATAGTTAGTTATATGACATCGTCTCCAGTGATGTTGCAAGTTTGGGAGTGAGTAGAGGTTATAGATGTAGTTAGGCTTATGATTTGAGTTACTAACTCTAGACAGGCACAGCCTTGAACAATAAGGTGAGATTTTGCTATGAGTATAGGGAGAAATATCGTGCATGCGTCAGAAGATAAAGATGCGGCTCAAGAAGAAATTGCAAGATTTTTTTCTGAAGAAGAGATAAGCTCTTATGAAAGGGCAGATGAGATGAAGATATATGAAAGTGATGAGCTTTGAAAATAATTTATTTTGTTAAGGAATTAAAAATGAAAAAATGAATTCATGCTAAATATAATGGGTCTGTAGAAGTGGATTGTATATGTTGAAATAAGTTTGAAGTTGCGGCTGCAACTGATTGACCAATAAAAGTTGAGTCTTGTCCAGCGTGTCATCCAACTTATACAGGTAAGCAAGAAACAAAAGTTGTTAAGTGAAGAATGGAGAAGTTCTTAGAAAGACAGAAAAAAATAGATCAAATTAATAAATCTAATTAATTATAATAAATGTGATTTAGAAATTCTATTCTGAATAAGCATCTTTCAGATAGAAAAATATATAAAGTAATAGGTCATCATAGTTGGAAGTACACAAAGTCTATAGTAAAACATTTGTTTTTGTTGGCTCTGCTTTTTTTAGTGTATGAGTTGTTGTGAGCTTATTTTGAATGGAGGTATTTTGATTATGTGTTGGGTGTTCTTTGATTGTTGTTGTATGTTGTTTTTATGGTGAGTATTTTGGATATATATTTGGATTGTATAGTTGTTACTAATAAGTGACTTGTCTTGTTTAAGCGAGAGGGTTTTTTGAGGCAAAATACAGAACATATTCAACGAGATGCTGCCCAAAGTGTATACGATGAGCAGAATTGAATACTTGATATTGTTTCAGGTAAGTGAAACCTCAAAATTAAAAGACAAGATGAGATTTATACTTTTTATGAGGTTGCTAATCCAAGTTCTGTTACGAATTATATTGTGCAGATAAGAGATAGTATAAATTCTCAGGAAAATTATGTAGAGCCAGACAAGTTTGATGTTCTTGTAGAGACTTTGTGAGAGGTTATTCTAGATTATGTGAAAAACAATAAAACTAGTACTTAAAGTAGCTTGGACAAAATTTAAATAGTTAATTTTAAACCTATGGAATGAAAAATAGTATCGGTAAGGTGAGTAGTTTTGGAAATGCAGTTTGAAGATAAAGTGCCGGCAGTATATGAAGCTGTGAAAGTTGAAAATAAAAATAATCATGGAGAAGATGTAGTTGTAGAAGTAATGCAGCAATTGGAAGATTGAGTGGTTAGGTGAATCACAATGAGTTCAGCAGATTGACTAAAAAGATGAGATAAGGTTATTGCAACTGGATCTCCTATTAAAACACCTGTATGACCTGAAGTTTTGTGACACATATTTAATGTTTTGTGAGAAAATATTGACTGAGAAAAGAAGGTGGAATGAACTGATAATTGGCCAATCCATAGGAAGGCTCCTGAGTTTACAAGCTTGTCTACAAAGGCTGAGGTTCTTGAAACAGGTATTAAAGTAGTAGACTTGTTGGCTCCTGTTCTGAAGTGATGAAAAGTAGGTTTATTTGGTTGAGCATGAGTGGGTAAAACTGTTATAATGCAGGAACTTATTCATAATATTGCAAAAGAACATAGTTGAGTGTCAGTAGTTTGTTGAGTTTGAGAAAGAACAAGAGAGTGAAATGATTTGTATGAAGAGATGAAAGAAAGTGGAGTTTTAAGTAATACTGCTATGGTTTATGGTCAAATGAATGAGCCACCAGGACCAAGAGCAAGAGTTGCTTTGACAGGGTTGACTATGGCTGAGTACTTCAGAGATAAAGAATCTAGAGATGTTTTGGTTTTTATAGATAATATCTTTAGATTTTCTCAGGCAGGTAGTGAGCTTTCTGCTTTGATGGGTAGAATTCCTTCTGCGGTTGGTTATCAGCCTACTTTGTCTACAGAAATGGGTGCTTTACAAGAAAGAATTACTTCTACAAATAAGTGATCAATAACTTCTATACAGGCAGTGTATGTGCCTGCAGATGACCTTACAGATCCAGCTCCTGCAAATACATTTACTCACTTGGATAGTACAATTGTATTGAATAGGGCTATTGCAGAAAAAGGTATTTATCCTGCTGTAGATCCATTAGATAGTACATCTACAGTTCTTGATCCAGAAGTTGTATGAGAAAAACATTATGATGTTGCAAGAAATGTTCAAAAAACTTTGCAAAGATATAAAGAATTGCAGGATATTATAGCTATACTTGGTATGGAAGAGCTTTCTCATGAAGATAAACAAACAGTAAATAGAGCAAGAAAAATAGAAAGATTTTTCTCTCAGCCTTTCTTTGTGGCAGAGCAATTTACTGGTATGTCTTGAGTGTATGTAAAGCTAGAAGATACAGTTAACGATTTTGAAAAGATAGTAAACTGAGAGTGTGACCATATACCAGAATCTTTCTTTATGTATAAGGCTAACCTGAAAGCTGTTTTTGATGCATATGAAGAATCAACTCAGAAAGAAGAAACTGCTGCATAGTTTGTTGTAGGAATTTATAATTAAATATTTTTGATAACTAATGAATCCTTTTTTTCTTGTAATAGTAGAAATAATATATCGTCCAATATTCAATCTTTTGCTTTTGTTTCTTGTAATATTCAATCTAAATTTGTGAGTTGCAATAATCATACTAACTCTTTTTGTAAGATTATTGTTGCTTAAACCAACCCTTGCATGAAATAAAATGCAAAAAGAAATGACCGACCTTCAGCCAAAATTAAAAGAAATCCAAGAGAAATATAAAAATGATCAACAAAAAATGGCTGAAGAAACAATGAGTGTTTTTAAAAAGCATTGATCAGGTCCTTTGAAAGGTTGTTTGATGTTGTTGGTACAAATTCCTGTGTTTATTGGGTTGTTTTTTGTTATTAGAAACTTTTCGGAAACAGAGTGAAAGCTTGATATGACTTATTTGTATAGTTTTTTAGAATTTATTAATGTAAGAGGAGTTGATATTTCTCAAGTAAATACTGTATTTTTTGGGATAGACCTATTATCATCCTGATCAATAGCTCTAACCATAATCGCTCCTTTGTTGTTGTTTTTGCAAATGAAACTTACTATGCTTAATAGACCTTCAATGCCAACCAACATGCCTTGAGCAGAAAATATGCCTGATATGACAAAAATGATGTGATACATGAATATTGCATTATCAACTATGATGGCATTTTTTGTATACACAATGCCTGCTTGAATTTGATTGTATATTGCCACCACAACATTGTTCTGAGTTATTCAATTTAGTATTCAATATAGACAGCTAATAAAAGCAAAACTAATGTCATTAAAAGGAGGAAGCCAAACATAGAGTTTGGTTCCTTTTTATTATAAAAACTTGCAAAAATTAACAACTTATATATAATTTTATATATATTTATTATTATGAAAAATAATGAAAAGTAGTATAAAAGAATGATATAAAAAAGCTATGAAAGAAAAAGATGTGTCTAAAAAAGAGTTGTATAATTATTTATTGTCTCAAATAGCTTATAAAGAAAAAGAGCTTTGAAGAGAACTCAAAGATGAAGAGTATGTAAAAATTATCCAAAAAGAGATAAAGCAAAAAAAAGAGGAAATAGGCTTTTTAAAAAATGAAGAGGATATAAATCAGGAAAGTGCAAAACTGGATTTGTTAGAAAGTTTTTTGCCCGAGATGATTTGAGAAGAGAATTTGAAAAATATTGTTCAAAATACTATAGAAAAGCTTGGAATTCAAGATGTTGCAAAGCAAAAATGACAAATAATAAAAAATATATTTGAGCATTATGATAAAACACAAATAGACTGAGCTCTTCTCAATAAAATAATAGATGAATTTAAATAAAAACAAAAAAAATGAAAAAAATAACTTTTCTTCTTATATCAATTCTATTGTTTTCTTTCAATTTTGCTTATGCAGAAAATGGAGATGATGAGTGAGATGATTGTGACTGAATTAGTTTGAACACTCATGTTCCTTTTATTTGAAATTGTATTTGATGAGAGGGGAGTGATGTTGAAGATGATGAAATATTTCCTTTTTTGATATGATGAATGACTAAAATATTGGTAACAGTTGTTATCGTTGTTGGTTTTTTTATGCTGGTAGCCTGATGAGTTATGATTACTATGTCTTGAGCAGACCAGTCAGCCTTTTCTACCTGAAAGGATTTAATTATAAGGGTTTTAGTTGGAATATTTCTATTGTGAGCCTCATGAGTGATCTTATATATGCTAAACCCAAACTTTTTTTGATAAATTTAGATACTTAAAATTGACTATATGAAAATAGAAAAAAAAGATAATTGATATATTATAGCTGATGAGTTTTATTTTTCAGCCGATTGAGAGCAAAATTGACTGTACAATTTAAATTATAATATATGAGAAGATGTGTTGTATTGAAAACAATCTTCTGAAAAAATAAATTACCCAGGTGAGTATGATATTCAATGAAATTATATAAAATGTATTAGTTGAAAAAATTGACTATGTTATTTCATAAAAAAAACTTCTTGAGAAAGTTTTGCTATAGTGGATTCTGTGAAAGTATTTGAAGACGATGACTTTTGTTCTGCAGAAAAGTTTATTTATGAAGAAGATAAGATAGATTTGCCGTCTGAGTTGGAAAAGATGGAACTGAGTTCAGAGTGTTATGCTTTAAAATAATTAACTGCTATTAAAAATATATTATAAGAATTCAGTCACTTTTTTCGGAAGAAATTATTTCATAAATTAGTTGATTTTTTTTAATAAATGAATATAAATTATGTATCTTATCTTTAAACTGCATTACGTCATCAAAAACTACTAAGCTTCATTCCTTAAGGTACGGCATAATTTTCAGTAGACAATCCAAATATTCTGCTTTTCTAGCATCTATAAAAATAAAATCTATATCGTTTATAATTTGGTTTATAGGGAATTTGGTAAAATTATAGTTAATAAGTAATATATTATTTAGGTTTGATCTAAAAACATTATTTAAAGCTTGTCTGTAAGAGTTGGTAGATATCTCAAATCATATAATTTTACCTCCTCGGTTGTTAATAATAGATGCTTGAAAAATTATGCTGTATCATATAGCTGATCAAACCTCCAAGCAGTTTTGGGGCTTGTTTGTTAATAGTAGGTTTTTGATGATATGCATTGAAGGCTTACTTATGAGCGGTATATTTTGATTAAAACAATCACTTTTTATAGTTTTTAATAAACTATTAACCATTTAAATATTTAAAATATAAAAAACAAATGATGCAATGAAATTCTAATATAAAAATAGATTTTAATTCTAAAAATACAAGCAAAAATTATACAAAGAATACAGTTAGACCAAAAACAAATAAGTTAGCAAAAAGTAATAGAAAAGAAGAACCTGTAAGAATATGAAATTTGTTGTGATTGGAACAGGTGTGACAGTGCGTGTTTATAGAATATAAGGATGATATAATAATAGTAGATGCAGGTATGGAGTTTTCTGCAACTGAAACTATGTGAGCTGATTACCTTATTCCAGATATTTCATACTTGAAGAAAAATAAACATAAAATAAAATGAATTGTTTTGACTCACTGACATTTAGATCATATATGAGCGCTGAAGCATATTTTACCTGAACTTGATTTTCCTAAAGTTTATACAACACCTTTAACTTTATGAATCATAAAGAAAACATTTGCTGATCCAAAAGATGTTCCAAAAATAAAGCATCAAATAATTAATCCAGAAAGTGACATAATAAAACTATGATGTTTTAGTATTGAATTTGTAGGAGTCAACCATAATATACCAGAAACATTAGCTTTAGCTATACATACTCCAAAGTGACTAATATTTAATTCTGCGGACTTCAAAATAGATTATACTCCAGCGATAGATAAGCCAGCAGATCTTTGAAAAATAGCAAGGATATGATTGGAGTGAGTTAGGCTTTATGTGTGAGATAGTCTGGGTGCAGAGAGAAAATGATGGGCTTTGTCAGAAAAAGTAATATGACAAAATCTAGAAGAAATTATAAAAACTGTTCCATCTAGACTTATAATAGCTACTTTTGCTTCCAATGTTTGAAGAATAATTCAAATAATAGAAAATGCTATAAAGTATGATAAGGTGGTATTTTTGGAATGAAGATCGATGCTTAATAATGTAGAGATATGTCAAAAGCTTTGATATCTTGATGTGCCAAGGTGATGTGTTCGTAAATTAAGTAGTGATGTAGAAAATATGCCTCCAGAAAGAGTGGTAATATTGTCCACATGAGCTCAGTGAGAAGAATTCAGTGGTCTTGCAAGAATATCAAGATGAGAACATGCCAATTTTCGTTTAAGAGAGCAAGATACTGTTTTGGTGTCAGCTTCTACTATACCTTGAAATGAGGCAGATGTATCCAAGATGCTTAACGATCTTGTAGTTAGAAAAATAAATCTTATAACAAATGATGATCTTGATATACATGCAAGTTGACATGGTTATCAAGAAGATCATAAGCTTATGATAAATTTAATTAAACCAGAATATTTTCTGCCATTTTATACAGATGCAAGAATGAGATATGCTCACAAAAATCTTGCAATGGATATGTGAATACCTGAAGAAAATATTTTGATGCCGGTTGAGAATTGAGCGATAATTGAGATGTACGATGACGAGTTGGTGTTGTCAGATGAAAAATTAAAGCTTGATACAGTCATGGTAGATGGTAAATGAATTGGTCATCTTTCTGGAGAGTATGTGATGAAGGCAAGAAAAATTATGTCTGAGAATTGAGTAGTAAATTTAATATTTAAAATAGATTCTAAAACTAGAGAGCTGGTATGAAATATACAAATTGAATCAAGATGATTTGTATATTCTTCTGAAGTTAAAAAAGTGCATACAAATATTATTGAATTTGTTAAGAAAAGATATAATGAGCTTTCTAAGAAAAATTCAAATACAAAGGAGGTTCTTAAGGTGATTAAAGAAGAGTTATGAGATTATGTTGTAAAAATTCTATGAAGAATCCCTATGATAATTCCAATGTTTGTGTATATAAATAGAGATAGCTCCTGAAATGTTAAGGATGACACTTGAAAAGAGGATAGTCTTGTATGACTTACTCTTGAGGAGCAATGAGAAGAGGATTCAAAAAAATAAGTTAATTAAATGAAAAAAATACTTTTAGCAGTAGTAATTTTATTCTTTGTTAGTGTTTATTATCTTTTTGCAAGAGATGTTTCTCTTGAAAGAGATGTTGTAATAACAGATAATTATTATTTTTCTAACTTTTTAAATGATTTAGGAAAAAAAGATAGTTTATCTTTTTATATTTATTTTTTATTGTCCTGAAAAGAACAACCACAACCTAAAGATGGATTCTACTCTTTTGATGGAGTGTATTCAAAATCAGAAGTAATAAAAAAATTTGAAGAGTGACCACAAACAAAAGAAGTAAATATAACTATTTTAGAGTGACGGTGAATGTATGATATAGACTATTATTTGTCTGTGTTGTGATTTATAGAATCTTGAAGTTTTGTAGATTATGTAACAGATCAAAGTGTAATAAAAAGCTATGAAGAATATTATACATTTCTTCAAAATTTGTGAGAAGATAAAATTAAGTCTTTTGAATGATTTTTGTATCCGGATACATATACTATAGATATTTCTTCTTGAGATATCATAAGGCAGGTTGTGATCAATCAGTTAAATAATTTTGAGCTTGGTATATGGGAAGATAGAAAAAATGAGTTTCTATACTTTTCAGAAAGATTAAATAATCTTTGATATAATTTAGAATTGTCAGTTTATGAGATTATAACTTTAGCGTCTATCATAGAAAAAGAAGAAAATTATAATCCAAATAAAAATAAAATAGCCTGAATCTTTTTAAATAGGCTTGCTTCAAACTGCCAAAATATATTTAGATTGGATGCGGATATTTCTCTTTGTTATGGTTTAGGTGAGTCATACAGAACTTGCACAGTAGATCAGATAGTAAGTCATCTAAACGATTCATCAAATCCTTATAATACAAGACAAAATCGTTGATTAACTCCAACACCTATAGCTAGTCCTTCTTCTGCAACATTAAATGCAGTTTTGGATTTTGAAGAAACAAATGATTGTTACTATTTGCATGATAATTCTTGAGCTCTTCATACCTCCCAAACTTTACAAGAACACAATTATTTAAGAAGTCAATATTTAAATTAATTTACATAGTCTATAATATTTGCTTTTTTTGATAAAGTTTTTATAATGAGATTATATTTAAAAATTAATATTCTTTTATGAAAACAATAAATATTAAGGAAAATTTGTTTGCCTTGAGCACAGCTTTTGTTCTTGCTTTTGTTGTAGTTTTTGCAGTAGACAGGGCAGATCTTCTTACAGCTGATATATTGGTGGATGAAGATACTCAGGTAGAATATGGTTGAGACATAGTATATTATATAGAAGAATGAGAGGTTTATGTAGACGCAAATTCTTCTTTTGATAGAGTTGCTTCTGTAAGTATTGATTTGTATTATGATGAAGGTCTTGAAGTTTGAGATTTAAATATAGATTCTGATTTTGATTACTCGTCTGCTAATATAGAGTGAGCATGAGAAAAGCTAATATTTACAAATATTTGAGAGATTGGTTCAGAAGAAAATATCTTTTCATTTCCTTTTGACTGAGATGATTGAGAAGTGACTCTTTCAGATGTTGTTGTAAATTTTACCGATTGATCAACAGAAAGATTATCAATATCAGCTAAATAATATTTAAATTTATAAGTAAAAAGAAATGAAAAAAATAATCTTATTAATTGTGTTCTTATTTAGTATAAGCTTTTCATATTCTTATGTGGAGGAGTTTGAAATAGAATTGGATCCAGAATCTCCAAGAGTAAATGAGTCGGTAGACTTGACAGTAAGAGCTGTTGATGATCAATGAGAAGTAGTACAAGACTATAATGGAGATATTCTTATGATGGTGGAAAATGCTTGAATGGATGATGTAAGCTTTCCAAGTGACTGAATTTATACATTCTCAGATGAAGACCAGTGAGAAGTTGTTTTTGATAGATGACTTGAATTTCATGATACTTCAGATATTACAGATGAGTGATATTTTGACTTGGTTGTAGAAGATATGTTTGATGAAGATGTATATTGAAAATTAGAAGTAGAAGTTTTTTCTGAAGAAGATGATCAAGAATGGGATATAGATATTTTGTCTCCTTCTGAAGGTGATGAGTATTATGATGACTCTTTAGAAGTTATATGACAAACAGATGCTCCTAATACTCAATTTGATATATATCTGAATTGAAATCTAGTTGAGTCATGAACTACTGATTCAGATTGAGGATTTGATACTAATATAGATGGTTTAACTGATTGAGAAAATGAAGTATATGTATCTTTAATGGATGGTGGTGACACAATGGCTGAGTCTGATACTATTACTTTTTATTATGAGGAGCAAGAGCTTGAGGATTTTAAAGATATTATAATCACGCCAGAAGAATGAATTAAAGAGGGTGAAACTGTGACTGTACAAGTAGAGACTTGAGAAGACATAGAAGATGTGCAACTAACTATTGATTGAGTTGGTGAGTATTCTATGAATAATGTGGAAGATTGATTTTTTGAGGTAGATGCTACAATCGATGAAGTGTGAACCTTTCCTGTTCATGTAGAAACTATATATCAGTGAGAGTCAGCAAATTTTGAAGAGGTTGATAGTGTGTCTGTTTCTCAAGAGTGATCTATTTCTTCTTTTAGGTATGAGCAATATCCAGAAGAAGATGAAATGTATTTTAGCTGGAATTATGATTGAAAATATGTAGAGTTTAAATTAGTTTATGCAGATAGTCAGGATAATTTAAATGACAAAGACCAAAGAGAAGAAGTGATAGTAGAAGATAATGAAGTTGTTTTGGAATGATTTGATTTTGAAGAAGATTATTATGTGAAAGTTTTTGAGTTGGACGATCAGCAAGATAAAACTTGAGTATATTCTGATGTTTCATTTGTGGAATGATGAATGATGTGAGCAGCATCTTGTAGAGTTCGTGGGATAGAGTTGTCGATTGAAAAAGACTGAGATGATCATTATTTAGTATGGGATGAGGTAGAATGAGCAGAAAAATATAATGTATACATGTCAGAAGATTGAGATACTACTTCTATCTCTGATATGGAAAAAGTTGCTGAAACAGAGGATACAAAGTTTAAATATCCTTTTGATCCTGATGCAGAAGAAGTATCTTATAATTGGTATGCAGTTGAAGCTGATTGCGAAGATTGAGAAAGAAGTCAAATATGAGATGTAGAAAGAGTGCAAGTATGACCATTTTTAAATTTTGTTATGTTTGTGCTTATTTCTGTTTTCTTATACCTTTTGTACAACTTGTATGTGTATACTAGAGAGTAAGCTTGTCCGGGATTAATTTCCCGGATTTTTTTATACTTTTCCTTGAAATTTAAAATATTTTCTTTATATTATATTTTGTTACTCAAAAAATGCCCTTTAAAGGGTTGTTTTATAATATAATTTAATATATAGGTAATGCCTACAATAAATCAGCTAGTAAAAAAAGGAAGAAAAGACAAAAAAAGTCTGTCTAAGTCTCCAGCATTGCAGTATGGTCTTAATACTGTTAGGAATAAAAAAACCTATTATGCTTCTCCTTTTAAAAGAGGTGTGTGTTTGAAGGTAACAGTAGCATCTCCAAAGAAGCCAAATTCAGCACAGAGAAAAATTGCAAAAGTGAGGCTTTCTAATGGTCATGAGGTTATAGCTTATATACCAGGAGAAAAACATTCTTTGCAGGAGCATAGTGTTGTTTTGGTGAGAGGGTGAAGAGTAAAGGATCTTCCGTGAGTTAAGTATCATGTTGTTAGATGAGCTTATGATTTGGCTTGAGTAGAGAATAGGAAGACGTCTAGATCTGTTTACTGAACAAAAAGACCTAAAAAATAAATTTTAATTTAATATATAAGTATAAGTTGTAATGGCAAAAAAGTTTAAAAAAAACGAGCTTTTTTCAACTCCTAGTACAAATAGTAAGATAGAAAAGTTTGTAAATCATCTTATGAAAGATTGAAAAAAGTCTATTGCAAGAAAGATTTTTTATGATTGTATGGAGGAAATTAAGAAAAATTGACATATAAATCCTTTTGCAGTTTGGGAGATTGCAATAGAAAATTCTTCTCCTTCGGTGATGGTGAAATCAAAAAGGATTTGATGAGCTGTATATCAGGTTCCTTTAGAGGTAAAATCAGATAAAAAGTTTTTTTATGCTGTTAGGTGGATACTTATGTATTCAAGACAAAAAAAATGAGTTCCAATGTATAAGGCTTTAGCAGAAGAGTTGTTGGCAGCTTATTCAAATCAATGATCTTCAGTTAAGAGAAAAGAAGATACTCACAAGATGGCAGAAGCAAATAAGGCTTATGCATACTTGGCAAAATATGTTAAATAAATTTAGTATTTAATGGTTTGATATGGGTAATCAAAAAAGAGCAAGACATAATCACTGGTTGAGAAATATTAATAGAAAAAGAGCTATGTCTTGAGAAAAAAATGAAAAAGCTATTTTGTGATATATAGAGCTTTTAAAAAAACAAGAAAAATATGGAGAAACAAGGTGGATTAAAAATGCTTTCGAAAAGGCAGAAACTAAGCTAAAAAAGTATTGAATAAAAAAAGATTCTGTTTCGTCTGTTTTAGAAAAGAAATGACTTAATCATTTAATTAAATAATAAATACTTATGGCAAGACTTAGAACTAATTGAAAGAAAAAACTTAATAAAGCACTTGCAAGAGTTGAAAGAGTTGTTGTGATGGATATAAGAAAGCAAGTAGAGCAACAAAGAAAATGGAAAGCAAAAGTTATGAAAAGACAAAGCTAGTTTTATAAAATTAAGTAGAAATAATGAACTTTGAAAGGCTTAAAAAACTTTTTCATCAAAAGTGATATAAAAAGTATGATGTGAAACCATGACAGTATCTTGAAATATCAGAAGTGATATGAGAATGATCTAGTAAAAGAATTTGGAGATTTAAATGACTAGTCCTAAGAGTTAAGAAAAAAAACTCAGTAGATTGAACTTTTACAGTGAGGTGAAAAACTTCATGAATAGTTGTTGAAAAAATTTATCCTTTGTCATTTCCTTATTTTGATAAAATAACTGTTTTAGATGAGTATAGAATAAGAAGAGCAAAGTTGTATTATATAAGGCATAAAGTGTGAAAATCAGCAAGAATGAAGTCTTCAAAAAATTTTTCAAAGCAATATCAGCTTGAAAAAAAGTAGCTTTATAATCTAATTATTAATTGTAAATGAATCTTTCAGTAAAAAAAAGATGGGAGTTTGGAAAGTCGTTAAAAAAGTATAGGGCAGACTGATTGATACCAGGTGTTGTTTATTGAAAGCATCTGGAGTCTCCTATTTCTGTTTTTTTTGATAAAATGGAGTTTTTGAAAGTCTATGAAAAAGCATGAGAGTCAACTCCTGTGACTTTGAAATGAGACGGTATAAATCAAATGGTTTTGATTCATGAAGTCGATGTAGATCCAGTAAAAAACAGGTTGCTTCATATAGATTTCCATGCGGTTAAAGCAGATGAAAAAACAGAGGCTGAGGTTCCTGTATATACTCAGTGAGAAGCTCCAGTTGAAAAACAATCTTTATGAAAGATAGAAATGGTGAAAGATCATGTTGTTGTAGAGGCATTGCCAAAAGATTTACCTCATGACTTTACATTAGATCTTTCAGAAATTAAGACAACAAATGATATCGTATTTGTAAAAGATTTACAAGTACCTAAATGAGTAGAAATAGTGGATGATCTAGAGCAGCCAATAATTACTGTTGTAGAAATAAAAGAAGAACCTGAGGAGGAAGAATCTATACAAGAGGATACAGAAAACTGAGAGGCTGAAAATAAGTAGTTTTAATTGCTAAGTACTTAATATAAAATGGCAAGAACTTGTGAAGTTTGTTCTAAATGAACTGTTGCTTGAAATAACAGATCCCATTCAATGAGAGCAACTAAAAGAAAATTCAAAGCCAACCTTTTCACCAAAAACATAGACTTATGAGATGGTTTTAAGGTTAGAGTAAAAATATGTTCAAGTTGTTATAAAAAACTTTCAAAGTTAGGACAAATCTAAAAATTAATTGATTTTTGTTTAAA
Source organism: Candidatus Absconditicoccus praedator (assembly GCF_021057185.1). Classification (GTDB taxonomy): domain Bacteria; phylum Patescibacteriota; class Gracilibacteria; order Absconditabacterales; family Absconditicoccaceae; genus Absconditicoccus; species Absconditicoccus praedator. The sequence goes on along the minus strand of NZ_CP054059.1, from coordinate 738,998 downwards.
AATATATACAATAAAGTCAGCTTCTTGAGCTTTTTATAGCTCTTGATGTTGGGTCAGTAGCTCAGGGGTAGAGCAACGGCCTTTTAAGCCGGTGGTCGAGGGTTCGATTCCCTCCTGACCCATTTTTTGTTATGGAGAAAAAATTAAAATATTTATTGAATATGCTTTCAAAAAGATTATATATTTATTAGTTTAAAACTTAAATAAAGAATTATGTGATATTATGAAAGTCATATTCAAATACATGAAACAGATGAGTCTTGAAGAGAAGTTGTCAGAAATTGAATTGATGCAGCTCAAGTTGTGTCAGAACATATTGAGATTGAACTTGTTCATGCTATTGATGATTCCTTATCAGAGGAGTCAAATGATTAGCTTAAAAATTTAATTTTTTTATTTTCAAATTTAGGTGATGATAGATTTTGTTTATATTATAATAATAGCTTTATTAGTTGTCATTGGATGAGTCTTTTTGTTTATGAAATTTAATATTTTGGACAAACCATGACCTGATATTATCCCTCCTAGAAAACCTGTGCCTACTTTGCAGTGAATTTTTTTGTATATGTGAGTTTTGTTTTCTATCCTTTTGGTGTTCCCTGATTATTTACAGAATATAGAAATAATAGTTTTTTTCTTGCTTTGATTTATTATACTGATTTTTTGAGTGATAGACGAAATTAAGTGAATTTCTCCTATGATTAGGGTTGTTATACAATTGTTATTGGGTTTTATAGCATTTTATTTTGCATGAGTTGGGATAGAGAGTATTAATTTACCGATATTATGACAAATAGAGTTTCCTTTTGTTGTAGCAGCTATACTTACTATAATCTGGTTTGTGTGATTTATGAATGCAATTAACTGGTTTGATGGAGTAAATTCTTTGGCAAGTTGAGTATCATCTATAGGTTTTCTTACTATAATTTTACTTATTTATTTGGTTGTTTTTCCTCATTATCAAGATATAACACAAGAAACCAAACAGATGCTTGAAATGGTAGCAAATATATCTTTTATTTTTTTGATTTTTTCTTTACTTTATACATTTGTTGAGTTTAAGCCTTTTTGATTGCTCAGAGATGTTGGAGTTATGTTTTTGTGATTTGCCTTGGCATATTTGGCTTTACTTTGAGGTGCAAAAATTTGAACAATTTTAGTTGCTATATCATTGGCTTTTTTTGATGCTATTTGGGTTTTCCTCAATAGAATACTTGTTATGAAAAAAAACCCCTTGAAATGAGATTATACTCATCTTCATCACAGACTTATGAGATTGGGATGGAGTAGGAATGAAGTTAGAGTTTTTGTATGGGGATGGTCTTTGTTTTTTATGACTATAATAATACTTCTTTGAGCCGATAGACTTTGAAAAGTAGTAATATTTTTATTTATGTTTTTGGTTTTCTTTTGAGTGAATTACTATCTTTTCTGGATAAAAGGTCTTCCTTATGAGTTTATTAAAAAAGAGAAAAAATAATTTATATCTAATTTTGATTATATGAACATACTTTTTGCAAGTTATCAAAATATTTGACCTTTTGTATCAAATACTATTACAATAAATTTCCACGAATGAAAGGTTCTTATAACAGCACCTATTTGAACAGGTAAGAGTTTTTTGTTTTTTGATTGACCTGTTTTTTGACTTTATAAATGGTCTCAAAGACCCATCTTAAACAAAAATTCTGAAAAAGGATTTGTTAAAATTTTGTTTGAGGAAAGCTGAAATTATTACTTACTTCAAAGAGATGTCAAAAAAACAAAATCATGATGAGAAAGTGTTTCTTCAAAACTTTTTACAATAGACAATAGTACTAATGTGTTGGATAACCTTCAGGAAAAACTTTGATCAGTTGTGGTTTATGATCAAGATTTTTCCTATTTTTTAGGTGAGGATGTTTGTGAAAAGGTAGCTTTTAAGTCAGAACAAGAACTTCAAAAAACAATAATGGATGTTATCCCAGAAAGAAATGTTTTTTTGAATAAAAATATTTATTTGCAGGATTGAATGAGTATATTTCACTTAACTCCTTCAGAAAGGATTGATGTTTTAAAGGAGGTTTTTAATCTTGTATGAATAGATTATCGAAAAGACATTATACACCAAGATAAAAAAGATGTACAATCCAAACTAAAAGCATATCAAGATAGTTCATACTATGATCAAAAACTAAAGAAAAATCTTTTGGAAATTACTAATAATTCGGAATTTTCATTTTTTCAAAACAAGATAGATATACTGGAAGATTTAAAATTTTTCGTATGAGAAAATATTGAAAATATTACATTTTCTAAGTTTGATTTTCAGCTAAATAAAAAAGAGTTTTTGGATATTAAATACAAGCTTGAACAGAAAAAAAACTCTTATCAAGAGCTTCTGTCTCAAGAAACTTATATCAAACAAGATATTTCAGACAACTCCAAACAAATTGATCAGATTCATGAAAATATAGAAAGTATAAACAATGAAATATCACAAAAACAGAAAAAACTGGATGAATTGAAAAATTTTGATGTAAAAACATTGAAACAAAAAAAATCTCAAATACAAGAAAACCAGGAAAATATCATAAAAGATCTAAATTTTGATGTTTTCAAAAAATACTGATATGATGTTAATGATATATATGAAGCAAACTCTATAGTGGATAATATTATTTCAGATTGAAAAAACTTAAGAGAGCAGAAAAATTACTACCTTTCTCAAATTGAGCTTATCAATTCTCAAAAAGCAAATATACAAGAAAAAATTGATAACCTTTCTTTTCAAGAATGAACAACTACACATAAAAATTTACAAGAAAAAATAGAAAACTATAAAGCCAAAACAGATATACAGATCTCAAAGCTTGAAAATCAAAAACAAGATTATAAAAAACAACATAAGGATATTTTGGACCAAATTGACCAGTACGAAAAAAAGATAAAAAAAATATGAGAAGATATTTCTTTTCAGTCAAAATTTTATTGTGAAAAAATAAAAGATGATTGTCCTTATATGGATGAGATAAAAAGTGATGTAATATCCCAATTTAAAACTCAAAAACATGAATATGAAGAAGAACTAACTAAACTAAAAAAACTTTTGGATGAGCAACAATATGATAAAAAAATCGAAGAAATAGATACTCAAATATCTGATCTTAAAAAGCAAAAAACTGCTGTTGATAAAAATCCTAAAAATTATTTTTCTGATTTTTTCCTACAAGTAGATAAAGAAATCAAAGAACTTGAAAACCAGATGAAAGAGTTGGATTTTGAAAGAAAAAATAATGAATATGGAAAAAATATAGAAAATATAGATAAGAAAATTTCGGATAATTTGGAATTTATGGAGAAAATAAATCGAAAAAAAATAAAAGAAAATATAGAAGAGTATAGAAAGCTTGATAATTCAAAAAATGACTTGGACAAAAAAATACAAGAATATGAACAAAGGGTGGAGGATATTCAAAAACTTGAAGAAGAAATTGTTGGATTCAAATCAAAAATTGATTCTTACACGACTCAAAAAAAACAGCTTCAAACCAAAAAAAAATCCTTGGAAGACAAATTGGCAAAATTAAGAAAACAAATTGATGAGTTTGAGTTTGATAAACTACAAGAAGATGAAAAAAAGCTTGATAAAGTTCTTGAAGCTATCTGAAATATTAACTCCTTGAAGGAAGATTTTTCTGAATTGAAATTAAAAATAGAAAAACTGAAAGATGAAGAAAAAGTGTTGTCGGATTTGTACAATATTTTTTCAAAAGAATTAATGTTGGTGATACTGCAAAATTTTTTACCTCAAATTTCATCAGTTTTAAACAACTATCTTGGTCAAGTAGTGGATTTTGAAGTTGATTTCGATTTGGAGAAAAAACCATCAGAGAAATTAGAGCTTGAAATAAATATTGTAGATAAGTACTGAAAAAGACCCGTAAAATCACTTAGTTGATGACAAACAGCAGTTTTGAGAATATGTTGGATACTTACAGTATGTAGTTTTTTGAGAACAAAATTTTTATTTTTGGATGAAACTATCAACAATCTTGATAATGAAAGTATATGAAAAATATCAGACCTTTTGGAAAATTTTGTAAAATTCAATAATGTGAAATTTTATGTAGTAACTCATAGCTGACAAATACAACAAATGGATATTTGGACACAAAAGGTAGAACTTTAAAAAATTTAAAAATCTCTTGAAATTTTTAATAGCATCTATATATTTTAGGTGCTATATTGGAAGCTTAAAAAAAATTTATTTCTTAAATGTTTAGAAAATATGGGTAAAATAATATGAATTGATCTTTGAACAACTAACTCTGCTTTTGCTTATACCTTATGAGAAAAGCCTGAAATTATACCAAATGAAGAATGAGATAGAACAACACCATCAGTTGTTTATATAAAATGAGATCAGCTTTTGGTTTGAAAGCTTGCAAAAAGAAAAGCTGTATTAGAACCAGAAAATGTAGTGTATGAAGCTAAAAGATTTATATGACACAAATATACTGAGGTACAAAAAGAGGTAAATTCTGTTTCTTACAAGACAAAAAAATGATCAGATGATTGAGTTTTGATAGAAGTAGACTGAAAAGATTACAAACCAGAACAGATTTCAGCTTTTGTTCTTCAAAAAATCAAACAAGATGCGGAAAAATATCTTTGAGAAACAGTAGATAGTGCAGTAATAACTGTACCTGCTCACTTCAATGATTCTCAAAGAAATGCCACAAAAGCAGCAGGTGAGATAGCCGGTCTTAAGGTTGAAAGAATAATAAATGAACCAACAGCAGCAGCATTATCTTACTGATTGGATTCTCAAAAAGATGAAAAAATAGCGGTTTATGACCTTTGAGGTTGAACATTTGATGTTACAATACTAGATATTTGATCAGAGTGAACATTCCAAGTTTTGTCTACTTCTTGAGATACAAGTTTGTGAGGTGCAGACTTTGATGAAGCTTTGGTGAATCATTTAAAAGAAGAGTTTAAAAAAGCTGAATGAATGGATCTTTGAGATGATCCTATGGCTATGCAAAGACTGAAAGAAGAAGCAGAAAACACTAAAATACAATTATCACAAACTGAAAACGTAGAAATAAATATACCATATATCACAAGTGGTTCTGATGGTCAGCCTAAACATCTTCAAACAAATATTACAAGAGCTACTTTTGAAAATTTGATAAAATCTTTGGTGGACAAAACAAGAAAGCCTGTACAAGATGCCCTAAGTGATGCTTGAGTAAGCTCAGGAGAAATTAATGAGGTTATTTTGGTTTGATGAAGTACAAGGGTGCCTTTGGTAAGAGATACTGTAAAAGAACTTTTTGGAAAAGAACCAAAAATGACTGTAAATCCTGATGAAGCAGTTGCATTATGAGCTGCAATTCAAGGTTGAATATTGCAATGAGACTCCAAGGATATATTGCTTTTGGATGTGACTCCATTGAGTTTGTGAGTAGAAGTAGAATGATGACTTCTGGATACTGTGATACCAAGGAACACTACAATTCCGGCCAGTAAATCCAAAACTTATACAACAGCTCAAGACAATCAACCAGCTGTTACAATTAATGTATATCAAGGTGAAAGAAGTATGGCACAAGACAACAAAAATCTTGGTATGTTCAACTTAGAGTGAATTCCTCCTATGAGAAGATGAGAAGCTCAGATAGAGGTAACGTTTGATATTGATGCTAACTGAATATTGAATGTTTCAGCAAAAGAAAAAACTACCTGAAAAGAGCAAAAAGTTACAATACAGTGAGCAACTAATATTTCAGAAGATGAAGTAAACAAAATGCAACAAGAAGCAGAAAAATTTGCAGAAGAAGATAAGAAAAGAAAAGAAATGGTAGAGGCAAAAAATCAATTGGATGCAATGATATATCAGTTGGAAAACTTCCAAAAAGAACAAGAATCAAACCTATCAGATGAAGATAAAGACAAAATACAAAATCTAATAACAGATGCAAGAGCAGTTAAAGATGATGAAAACTCAACCAAAGAACAAATAGATGAACAAACTCAAAAACTACAAACTGAAGTTTCAAACTTAATGCAACAGTATGCAGCTGCAAATCAGCAACAAGAAACTTCAACAGAATCTCCAGAGGGTGCTCAAACAACAGAAGCAGAGGTTGTTGAAGATTCCGAAAAAAATGAAGACAATAAGGACTCAAAAAATTAAAAATGTAAATATTTAAATTTAGTAATAAAAAGTCTGTAGTAATTTATTTATGCTACAGGCTTTTTTTCTTTGCTTGATTTTTTTTAGTTTTTTAGTAATATTTTATTAAAGCATTTATAAATAAAAAAAAATATGTTTTTGTTGAATAAATTAATATTGTTTTGTTTTGTGTTAGCTTTTTCTTTGTTATCTTTTTCGTATGCGGAATGATGAGATTGAGATCAGTGACCAGTTAAACGATGAAGTAGAGATGCTTCTCCAAATGATGTTTTAGATCAAGTAAGAGAATGAAGGGGTGTTCAGGATACCCAGCTTGATCATGTTCAAAGACAGCCCTGATGATCTGTTGAATGAACATTGGACTGAGTAAGGATGGAGATTTGAACATATATAAATTGGGCTGTATTTATTGGTCTTAGTATAGCAGTTATACTTATTATATACAACTGATTATTGCTTGTTACAACTTCAATGAATGAAAGTGTTTTGGAAAAGGTAAAAACAAGGCTTATGTATCTTTGAGTTTGAGTTCTAATAATGACTGGTTTCTATGTTATTATACAACTAGTTATGTCTCTTCTTGCTAATATTACCTAAATGAAAGTTTAAAACTAAAAAAGGAAAATGAAAATACTGAAATTTATGTTTGTTACCTTGATAGTTTTTTTGATATCATCATTTGTTCTAGCAGCACCTTCTTTTCAAGGAGTAGCAGAAGACTGATATGAAAACACAACATATCAATTAAATGTTGATGCAGAAAATAGTTTGATGCAAAATATATGAAACTTATTTTCACCATATGAATGATGATGACAGCTTTGGAATGTGTTAAGAGTTATATGAGTGTGAATATTTATATTTTTTTTAGTGTGGGCATGAGCTCAATTTTTATTGAAAGCAAATGACGAATCAGAGCTTAAGAAAGCAAAAATGAATATTTTGTATATTTTTTATTGATGACTTTTGTTTTTTGGTTCAGTTTGGATATTTTGAACTGCTCTAAGTTTATGAACAGTTCAGTGAACTGATGATTTGGTTACAGAATTTCAAGACTCTTTGATGTTTCAGGTGTTAGCATTTTTAAAAGCTTGAGCATTCTTTGCAGCAGTAGTAATGATATTTTATTACTGATACAGAATTATTCAAGCATACGATAGTGAGGATAAAATTTCAAATGCAAAAAAATGATTTTTAAATGTAATTATTGCTTTGATATTTATTAAGGTGATAGATTTTGTTTATTATATTGCACAACAAGATGAGTTTGTTAGTGAAGCAGCTAGTTTATTAATTGATTTTGCTCAAATTATATGATATGTTTTGTGATGATTGTTGTTGCTTACCATCTTTTATGCTTGAATATTGCTGATAACATCCAGGTGAGATGAAGAAGCTTGGAACAAAGCAAAAAATATAATAAAAGCTATATTCTTAGTTGTAATATTAATATTTTTGTTTTTACTAATAGTTTATCAAGTTATTAGACAGTTAACTTAATATTTATATGAATTAATTACTTGCTTTATGAAAGAGAAGATAAAAAAAAGTTTTTTTAATATTATTTGAAAACTTGCAAAAATACATTTAAAGAAAAAAGATGTTTTTGTGATATGAGTAACTTGAAGTATATGAAAAACTACAAGTAGAATGATAATTTCAAAAATATTGTCAGATAATGATATAAATATTTATACTTCTCCAAAAAACTATAATTGAAGTTTTTGATTAAGTTTATCTATTTTTGAAATATCAGATTATGTTCCTACAAAAATTTGATTCCTTAAAATTTTATTAAGGGTTTTAAGAAGTTTTATCTTTTCAAAACCAAGTTATGATGTGCTATTCTTAGAGTATGGAATAGATGAGGTAGGTGAAATGGATTTTTTGTTGGATGTTGTTAAGCCAGATATTTCAATATTTACTTGAATAGATAAAGTTCATTGTTTAAATTTTTCAAGTCCTGATGTTACTGCAGAAGAAAAAATTAAGCTTGTAAAAAACACTAAAAATGTTTCTTTTTTGAATTATGATGACTCATACACTAAAAACAGCTTAAATGTAGGTTGTGATATTATATATTTTACAACTACAGGTAAAGATAATGCTCAAATTTGATTTGAAAAATTTGATTATGTTTATGAAGATGGTAAAATAAATTCAAAATTTAAATGAAAAATTAATAATTTGGATATAAATATTTCAACTAATATTTTGTGAAAAGAAAATGCATGATATATAACATTGTGATATGCAATATTAGATATAGTCTATAGGAATTTTTGATATAATAATTCTGTTGTTGAATGAATGTGAGATTTAAGTTTGAGTGTTTATTCACAGCCAGGTAGGTTCTCAATATTTGAGGGTATAAATTGATCTGTTTTGATAGATTCTACATATAATGCTTCACCAGAAAGTACGAAAAAAGTTATTAACAATACTGCTAATATAAAAGATAAATTTTATTCCAATCATTCTGTAATTTTTGTTTTTGGAGATATGAGAGAATTGGGAGATTTTTCAGAACAGGAGCACAGATTGATGGCTTCTTATATATTGTGATTTGCAGATTATGTATTCTTATTATGAGAAAATACTAAAAGCTTTACCTATGATGAATTGAGTAAGATTTGATTTGATATGCAAAATGTATTTTTATTTGCAAATTCCTATGATTTATGAGATTATTTAAATAACTTTTTGAAAAAAAATAGTGAAGAATTTTTGGTTTTATTTAAGTGAAGTCAAACCGGCATTTTTCTTGAAGAAGCATTAAAAAAAATATTAAAAAACCAAGAGGATGGGCAAAAACTGCCAAGACAAGAATTTTTTTGGAAAAAAGTCTAAAAATCTCTTGAAAAATAAAACTATATCTTTATATTACATATTACATTAACAGATTAAAAAATATCTAGCAAAATAAATTTGCTTTTTATTTTTGTCTAAAACAAGAGAACAAAATAAAAAAGTCTAAAAATCTCTTGAAAACAAAAAACAAATCATTATATTAGTTATTACACATTGAAGAGAGTTCATTAACAGTTGGTATTTTATATTTTTAGAAGGCGATAAGTCTTTTAAGAGCTTAGGGTGGATGCCTAGAGTAAAAGAGCCGAAGAAGGACGTGGTTGGCTGCGAAAAGCCTCGATAAGGCGCCAACAGCCGTTATTAGTCGAGGATTTCCGAATGGGGTAACCCAGTCCGTATATCGGACTGCCTCATATTAGATTGAGGTGGGGACCAGGGGAAGTGAAATATCTCAGTACCCTGAGGAAAAGAAATCGTAAGAGATTCCCTAAGTAGTGACGAGCGAACGGGGAAGAGCCCAAACTGCTGCAGTGTTAAAAGCCCTGGCTGTTGCTGTGGCAGGGTAGTGGGGGTTGATGTGAGCATCTAGGGAGTGCTCAGGGTAAGTTGCTTTGTTAGTCGAATTAGTTGGAAAGCTAAGCCATAGAAGGTGATAGCCCTGTAGATAAAAGCAAAGCAGCTCCTGTCATCAGCTGCCCAAGTAGCGTCATGCACGTGGAACATGGCGTGAATCTGCCCGGACCACCGGGTAAGGCTAAATACTCTTTTACATCGATAGCGTATAGTACCGTGAGGGAAAGGTGAAAAGAACCCGAGAAACGGGAGTGAAATAGAACCTGAAACCCTAAGTTTACAAGGGAGTGGGAGTTTCATTTGTGAAATGACCACGTACCTATTGTCGAATGGGCCAGCGAGTTATTGGCAGGAGCAAGGTTAAGGCAGGTATAGCTGAAGCCGTAGGGAAACCGAGTCTTAATAGGGCGCTTAGTTTCTGTCAATAGACCCGAAGCCACATGAGCTACCCATGAGCAGGATGAAGGGTCGGGAAACCGGCCTGAAGGTCCGAACCGGTTGGAGCTGCAAGTCCTTCGGATGACTTGTGGGTAGGAGTGAAAAGCTCATCGAATGTGGTGATAGCTGGTTCTCCCCGAAACAACTTTAGGGTTGACCTGCGGTTTGAACTTCATAGAGGTAGAGCTCTGGTAAGGCTAGGGGTGCCGAGAGGCATTACCAAACCTTGCTAAACTTCGAATGCTATGAAGAATGCCGTGGAGTTAGACTATGGGGGATAAGCTTCATAGTCGAGAGGGAAACAGCCCAGACATCCGACTAAGGTCCCAAAGAAATGGCTAAGTGGAAAAGGATGTTTTCCTGCTGAGACATTCAGTAGGTTTGCTTAGAAGCAGCAATCCTTTAAAGAGTGCGTAACAGCTCACTGAACAAGTGGGAAAGCGCCGAAGACGTAACGGGGCTCAAGCCATTCACCGAAGTCGATGGTCTTCGATTTATTCGAAGGCGGTAGGGGAGCGTTCTATACGGACTGAAGGTGTGCTGAAAAGCATGCTGGACTGTATAGAAGTGATAATGCTGGCATGAGTAACGTCTGCCGATGAAAATTCGGCACGCCGGAAGCCTAAGGATTCCTACGCAACGTTCATCGACGTAGGGTTAGGCGGGGCCTAAGGGAATCCCGAAAGGGTGAACCGATGGATAGCAGGTTAATATTCCTGCCCCTGTTTATATTGCGAAGGGGTGACGCATCGGGACGAGCAAAAGTATTATAAGGATTTATAGTGTCTAAGTGCTAAGGTGACTTTATGGGTACAAAATAGGAAAATCCGTTTTGTAGATAAAACCAAGGCGCGAATGCGATCCTGCTTTTGTAGGAGAGTTTTGTAGTTCTGGTGCCAAGAAAAACCTCTAAGCTTAAATATAAACAGCCCGTACCCAGAACCGACACAGGTAGGCAGGTGGAGAACACCAAGGCGATCGAGTTAACCAGGGATAAGGAACTCGGCAAATTAGCGGGCGTAACTTCGGGATAAGCCCTCCCTAATGAGAGTTAGGGCGCAGCGAATGACGTGGGGGGAACTGTTTACCAAAAACACAGCTTCCTGCTAACTCGAAAGAGGAGGTATAGGAGGCGACGCCTGTCCAGTACCAGAATGTTAACCTTCTTGGTGTAAGCTAAGGAGCGAAGCACTGGTAAACGACGGCCGTAACTATGACGGTCCTAAGGTAGCGAAATTCCTTGTCGGGTAAGTTCCGACCCGCATGAATGGCGTAATCATCCCCACACTGTCTCGTCCCTGGACTCGGTGAAATTACATTCCCGGTAAAAATGCCGGGTAGGTGTGGTAAGACGGAAAGACCCCGTGAAGCTTTACTGCAGGTTGATGTTGTGTCGAAGTATGCATTGTTCAGTATAGGTGGGAAACTTGGAAGCTCCAACGCTAGTTGGAGTGGAGTTGAAAGTGAGATACCACCCTTTGTATATTTTGGCACTAACCTCTGGATAGAGGGACAGCGTCTGCTAGGCAGTTTATCTGGGGCGGATGCCTCCCAAAGAGTAACGGAGGCGCACAAAGGTTGGCTTACTACGGATGGAAACCGTGGTGAAAGTGTATTCGCACAAGCCAGCTTGACTGTGAGACTGACAGGTCGAACAGGTAGGAAACTAGGTGAAAGTGATCCGGGCTTGCTGTGTGGAAAGAAGCCCGCTCAACGGATAAAAGCTACTCCGGGGATAACAGGCTAATAGGGCCCAAGAGTTCATATCGACGGCCCTGTTTGGCACCTCGATGTCGGCTCGTCGCATCCTGGGGCTGTAGTCGGTCCCAAGGGTTGGGCTGTTCGCCCATTAAAGCGGTACGCGAGCTGGGTTCAGAACGTCGTGAGACAGTTCGGCCCCTATCTACCACACCCGTAGGCAACCTGAGGAGATCTGCTCTTAGTACGAGAGGACCGGAGTGGACCAGCCTCTAGTGTATCAGTTGTTCTACCAAGAGCACGGCTGAGTAGCTATGCTGGGAAAGGATAACCGCTGAAAGCATATAAGCGGGAAGCCAACTCCAAGATTAGGTTGCCCTCTCTGTGTTTGTTTAGCAAATACAGAGGTAAGGCCTCCTGGAGACTACAGGGTGATAGGCATCGTGTGTAAGTGTGGCGACACACTTAGCAAAGATGTACTAATCGGCCGAGCGGACTTATCGTTCTTTTAAAAATATAAAATATCAGCTATCTTTTCTTGAAAAACAAGAAAAAATCCTTATAAACAAAGCATTGTGTTTAATACTGGTGGTATCAATGCAGCAAGAGGAAACACCTGTTCCCATTTCGAACACAGAAGTTAAGATCTTGTTGGTTGATGATACTGGTCTCACTGAGGCTGGGAAAGTAAATTGATGCCACCAATATTAGGCATGGTATGTCTAAGTGTTCATTAAAATTAGTGGTAATTAAAAGAGGCAAAGCAGTTTATCATGAAGAGTTTGACCCTGGCTCAGGATGAACGCTAGCGGAGCGCCTAACACATGCAAGTCGAGCGATCCCTACCATGAACTTTCTTTTCTTCGGAATTGAGGGGGATTGGATTCAAGGGATAGCGGCAGACGGGCGAGTAACACGTGCTCAACCTGCCCTGGAGTGAGGGATAACATCGGAAACGGTGCTAATCCCTCATACGCCCTATAGAATGGAAATATATAGGGGAAAGGTTTATCCGCTCTAGGAGGGGGGCGCGGCCTATCAGCTTGTTGGTGAGGTAAAGGCTCACCAAGGCAACGACGGGTAGCCGGACTGAGAGGTCGGTCGGCCGCAATGGGACTGAGACACGGCCCATACCCCTACGGGGGGCAGCAGTGGGGAATCTTGGGCAATGGGGGAAACCCTGACCCAGCGACTCCGCGTGGAGGACGAAGCCTTACGGGGTGTAAACTCCTTTTCTGGGGGAAGACGACTGACGGTACCCCAGGAATAAGGGACGGCTAACTACGTGCCAGCAGCCGCGGTAATACGTAGGTCCCAAGCGTTATCCGGAATTACTGGGCGTAAAGTGTCCGTAGCCGGCTGAGTAAGTCTGCTTTCAAAGACCTTGGCTCAACCAAGGAATGGGGGTAGATACTGCTTAGCTAGAGGTAGTTAGAGGCTGATGGAATTCCCGGTGGAGGGGTGAAATCCGTTGATATCGGGAGGAATGCCGAAAGCGAAAGCAGTCAGCTATAACTATCCTGACGGTGAGGGACGAAAGCATGGGTAGCAAACAGGATTAGATACCCTGGTAGTCCATGCTGTAAACTATGCTCGCTAGGTGTTCTCATTTATATGGGAGTGCCGTAAGCTAACGCGTTAAGCGAGCCGCCTGAGGAGTACAGTCGCAAGACCGAAACTCAAAGGGATAGGCGGGGGAGTACACAAGCGGTGGATTGTCTCGGTTAATTGGATAATAAGCCAAGAATCTTACCGGGGCTTGACATATAGTCTGTCCTCTGTGAAAGCAGAGTATCTCAACTTCGGTTGAGAGGGCTATACAGGTGCTGCATGGCCGTCGTCAGCTCGTGCCGTAAGGTGTCCGGTTAAGTCCGGAAACGAGCGCAACCCTCGTCCTTAGTTACTATGTCTAAGGAGACTGCCCTCGCAAGAGGGAGGAAGGAGAGGATGACGTCAGGTCATTATGGCCCTTATGTCCCGGGCGCCAGAGACAATACAATGGACAGTACAGCGGGAAGCAAAACCGTGAGGTTAAGCAAATCCCTTAAAACTGTCCCTAGTGCGGATCGTAGTCTGGAACTCGACTACGTGAAGTTGGAATCGCTAGTAATGGCGGATCAGCCACGCCGCCGTGAATATGTCCCTGCTCCTTGCACTCACCGCCCGTCACACCACGGGAGTTGGCGTTCCTTGAAGGTCTGCAATGCAGGACGAGAGGAAAGCCAGTGACTGGGGTGAAGTCGTAACAAGGTATCCGTATCGGAAGGTGCGGATGGACCACCTCTCTATTGAGGTATATAATAAAGATGGCAAAACTGTTTCTGCTTTGTCTCTTTTAATTACTACTAATGAATAATTAAAAAGGCACCACATCTAGTGGTGTTTTTTTAGTTTGTAAAAATGTTATGATTTAATTATATTTCAGAGACTATAAAATATAGTGAGTAGGTGTGATTTTTTTATATAATTGAAATAATAAAGTGTTTAATAATAAAAAATAATATACTAAAATAATTCGAAAACTTAAAACTATATATAACAATAATGAGTAATACATTTATATTGTTGATTATTAATTTTAATGTTTCCTGAATTCTAGTAAATACTTCATACTACGTAATATAAAAATATCTATATCTATATGTTCTAAGTTTATAAAAAATTATATATATAATCTATCTGACTTATAAAATAAAAATGTAGAGTAAAAATATCATAAAATCAAAAAAATTATTATTACAAATCAAAATCATTTACTTAAGAGGATGTCATATGTATAATGTAAAGATACTCATGTGAATACTCATAAACTTAAAAATATTAACATATTTTTTTTGTTATTGTAAAAGCTTTGTATTGTTCATATGCTTCAGGTAAATATTATGTGCATAAGAAATCATATTAATCATCTTGCTATTAATAAGCTTATTCATCCCGTTATTGCTACTAAAAAATCTTCTCACTTAATACTTGATATTAAATAAACTATATTCTCAAAAAATGCGAATCAAATACCGCTAAGAATACTAAATGCTATAATGTCTGTTTTAATCAATTTCATTTTTTCAAATATTATTGTTGATAACAGGAACTTCATTAGTTCTTCTCAAAAAGCTACAAAAATATAATATAAAAATACTTTTTCCAAGTTTAAACTTAGTCAAAGAAATGACGATAAAAAATATAATATACTAAAAATTGTTGTGTTTACTAAAAAAAACATACTTAGTTTTCATTTTCATATAATTAATTTTATAGTTGTTATAATAACTACAAGGTACAACCAAAAGTACAAATATATGTTCAATGAATCAATATTTTCTCTTTTAGTAAAATTAAATTGATTTAACTCAAGAATTCCCAAAATTTGAGGATATAGAACAATACTAAAACTACTAATGCTTCATAAAAATAGTATCAGAAAAAAAATTAACTTATTATTGTCTGTTTTAAAAATACTTTCAAAAAACCATATCCATAGGTTTAATATGAAAAAACAAATAGGAATTAGTAAAAAAAATTCAAGCATACTTATTATTGATTTTTTTTTGTAAATTAATACTATAAAGTAGCAATTTAAATTATAAGTAAAAATATATTAAAGTCAAAAAATGATAAAAATTTATACAGATTGAAGTTGTTTGTGAAACCCTGGAAATGGTGGGTATGCAGCAATTTTATTTTACAAAGATAATAGTAAAACTATAAAATGAGCTGAGAGAAATACCACCAATAATAGAATGGAGCTTAAAGCTGTTATTGAGTGATTAAAAGCAATAAAAAATAAAAAAATTGATCTTGAAATTTATACGGATAGTAAGTATGTTCATGATTGAGTTAAACAGTATTTAAAGGTTTGGAAAAATAATGGTTGGAAGCTATCTAACAAAAAAGAGGTAAAAAATAGAGATCTTTGGGAAGAATTAGATTTATTAATTTATGATTTTAAACAAATAAAGTTTAATTGGGTAAAGTGACATAGTGATAATACACTCAATGAATTGGTAGATAAGATAGCAAGATCTGAGGCCTCAAAATTGTAATTATTTAATCTTAAAATAGAAAAATGCTTAAAATCAAAAATTTGAATGCTCAAGTTGAATGAAATAATATACTAAAAAATGTTTCAATAGATTTTGAAAAATGAAAAAATTATGCTGTGCTTGGTAAAAATTGAAGTTGAAAATCTAGTTTAGCTTTTTGTGTAATGTGACATCCTCATTTTGAAATAACGAACTGAGAAATAAGTGTAGATTGAGAAAGTTTACTGGATATGTCTCCAGAAGAAAGGTCTCAAAAATGAATTTTTCTTGCATTTCAAAATATTCCAGAAATCCCTTGAGTTAAATTATTTGAGTTCTTAAAATTAATGTATAATAGTAGGTTTGAAAAAAAAGATCAATTATCTTTTATGAAATTTAAGAAAATGCTTTTACCATTATCAGAAGAACTTTGAATAGATAAAGATATGTTATTTAGAGATATTAATGTTTGATTTTCTGGTTGAGAGAAAAGAAAAGTAGAAATGTTGCAATTAAAACTTTTGGAGCCAAGATATATTATGTTAGATGAAGTAGATAGTTGACTTGATATAAATTCTTTGAGGCAGCTTTGAGATATGGTTAGATCAATTGATAGTAAAGAAAACTCATTTATCATAGTTTCACATTATTTTGATATATTTGAATATATAGATATAGAAAATGTTATTATAATGAAAGATGGAACAGTATCAAAAAAGTGAGATAAAAGTTTAATTGATTCTGTCAAAAAAGATTGATTTTAATTTTTATTATATATAAAAAATGCAAAATTATATAGATATACCAGAGGACATAAAGTATGCGGTGATGCTTAAATGACTTGATGAAAACGTGGTTAAAAGAATTTCTCTGGAAAACAATGAACCAGAATGGATGCTTAATCATAGACTGGATAGCTTGAAAAAATTTCAGCAAATTCATATGCCAAATTTTGGTCCGGATATATCCGATCTAAATTTCGATGAAATAATGTTTTTTGCAAAACCTGAAGCTTTAGAAAAATATGCTACAGACTGGGAGGATGTATCTCCAGAAATAAAAGAAAAATTTGAAAGACTTTGAATACCAGAGGCGGAAAGACAGTATTTAGCTGGAGCTTGAGGTCAGTATGATAGTAGTATGGTGTATCATAAGATGAAAGAAAAATGGGAAAAGAAATGAATAATTTTTGAAGATATGAATGAAGCATTACATCATCATGAAGAGCTGGTTAAAAAGTATTTTATGAATTTAATACCAAATACTGATCATAAATTTGCAGCTTTGCATTGAGCAGTTTGGAGTTGATGAACTTTTATTTATGTACCAGAGTGAGTAAAGCTTGATGAGCCTTTACAGGCTTATTTTAGAATGAATACAATGTGATGATGACAGTTTGAGCATACTTTAATTATCGTGGAAGATAATGCTCAGTGTAATTATATAGAATGATGTTCGGCACCAAAGTTTAATTCAAGAGCTTTACATGCTTGATGTGTAGAAATATATGTTTGAAATAATTCTACTATGAGATATTCATCTGTAGAAAATTGGTCTATTGATACATACAACTTGAATACCAAAAGAGCTACAGTATGAGAAAATTCTTTCATGGAATGGGTTTGATGAAATCTTTGAAGTTGAAAAACTATGCTTTACCCTATGAGTATTCTAAAAGGTGATAACTCAAAAGCAGAACACCTTTCTGCAGTTTTTGCAAGTCAATGACAAACTCATGATACAGGCTCAAAAGTTTTGCATATATGAAAAAATACATCTTCTCAAATTACAAGTAAATCTGTATGCAAAGATTGAGGACAGGCTAATTATAGATGAATTGTAAAAATCTTACCTTCTGCAGAAAATGCAGTAAACCAAACTGAATGTGATACAATACTGGTTGATTGAGAATCCTGATCAGATACTATACCTGTAATAGAAGCATCAAATGCTGATAGTACTGTTGCTCATGAAGCTAGTTCTGGAAAAATAGATGAAACAGTACTTTTTTATCTAACTTCTAGATGAGTTCCCGAAGATAAGGCAGCAGGTATGGTTGTAAATTGATTTGTAAGTCCTATAGTAAAAAAGCTTCCATTGGAATATGCTTGAGAATTGAATAAACTAATAGATATGGAAATGGAGGGAAGTGTTTGATAATTTTTGATTAATAAATTTATTTATTTTTGAGATTGATGAATAAAAAAATTTCTATTGTAATAACTTTTTTTAATGAGTCTGGAAATATAAACTCACTTTTTGAAGAACTTCAGAAAGTTTTGGATAAAGATTTTTCTGATTGGGAGCATGAGTTGGTTATGGTAGATGATTGAAGTGTAGACAATACCTGGAATGAGTTAGTTGAAATAAAACAAAAAAACAATAAAATTAAATTAATAAGATTAAATAGGAATTACTGACAAAGTATTGCTATGGATGCATGATTTAAAAATATTGATTGAGACATAGTGGTGACTATGGATTGAGACTTACAAAATGATCACAAAGATATAAAAAGACTTTATGATAAGCTAGAAAAAGATTCTTTGGATTTGGTTGCATGAAATAGAAAACAAAGAAAAGACCCCTTGTCTGTAAGAATTATAACCTTTGTTGCAAAGTTTTTAAGAAAATTATTGATAAAAGATGGTGTAGAAGATAGTGGTTGCACCCTTAGAATTTATAGAAAAAAGGTTACTGACAACTTAAATTTGCGGGCTGAAATTCATAGATATATAGTTGCTATTTCCAAGATAAATGGCTTCAAAGTTTGAGAAATTTGTGTAAATCATAGAGTAAGGGAAAATTGAGTTAGTAAGTACAACTGGAAAAAATCTATTAAATGATTTATTGATCTTTTCTATATATGGTTTATTTGAAAATATGAGTCTAGACCTCTGCATTTTTTTTGAACTGTATGAATTGTAAACTTTATAGTATGAGTCATTTTTTTCTTTGTTGCTTTTTATCAAAAAATCATAATGGATGTGTCATTGAATAGGAGTTGATGGCTTTTTCTGTGAATTTTTCTGGTCCAGGTGTGAATAATTATTTTTATTTTCTGAATAATGATAGATATTATGATTAGAAATTATTATAATAACTCATATGAAAAAAGATATATCATAAAAGATATATTATAAATTATTCCATAAGTCAGAATATGGCTAAATTTCATATCAACAATGTAAACATTATATTTCCGCAAAATATAGCAATTATTATTTTTTTTAATCAGTAATTACTTATTCAAAATCACAAAGATACTATATCTTTTGGAAAAGGTGAAAAACCCCAATAAAAAAATATGAATAAAAAAACTTTTTTGTAAGAGTAATTATTTAACCATTTTGTGAATTTTTTAATTTTGTCCTTGTATATTGATTCATTTCATATTAGTCTGCTTTTTTTGCCAATATAATAAAAAACACTATCTCATATAGTAAGTCAAAAAGCACTAATTAATGATAAGGTAAGTAAGTCTGCTCATCCAAGAATAAATGTTACAAAACTTGCATAAAAACTACTTGCTGTAAGAAAAAATACTCCTCATATTATTGCAAGAAAAAAGGTAAGTATATATATATTTTCAAGTCATACAAAGGTTACAATATTTTTGGGTCAAATGAAATATGTTGTTGTTAGTATTGATATAAATATCAGAAAACTTATAAGGTACAAAACCTTTTTTTTAAATTTTTTCATATATTTCCTAAACTATTTAAATCTAATATATTATTGATTTTTTTGGGAAAACTATTATAAGTTCTTTTGTTTACATAAGTTTATAACTAAAAACATGTTATTTTCAAATAAGATTCTAAACTTTTTTTGTCAGTATAAAATATATATATTTATTGCTACTATGTTTTTTTTCTGATTATTTTTTAGGATATACAATATTGATTGATTGTATCCTTTTATTGATGAGAATACTCATACACTTGCAGCTAATGAATTTCTTGAACATTGAACTATGGAGTATTCTAGAGCTATGCTGGTAAGTATAATGACTACATTATCATATTATTTTGCTGATCCTAGCTGACTTGAAGAATATTTGTTTTGGTGAAGGTTTTTTTCAGCTTTTTTTTCGGCATTGGTAGTGATTCCTTTGTTTTTTTTGGCCAAGAAAGTAAACAATCCTACAGCTTATCTTGCAAGTATACTATGGATTACATCCCCATGGGCTATATGAGTGGGGCAAGAAGTTAGAGAATACTCTTACTATGTATTTTTTATACTACTATTTATTTTGATATTTATTAATTTCATAGAAAAGCTTAATAGTGAAAAAAGTTTAAATAAATTATCTATTTTTTACTTAATTTGTATTTTGTGATTTGCATTTTATGCTTTGCTTATTGATAACTTGTCCACTTTGATAGTATGAGTATTATTGATTTGATTTGTTGCAATATATTATTTGATTTATTTTGTCTACAAATATCCTGAAGACAGTTTGGATTTATTAAAGAAGCTGTTTTCTTTGTCCAAAATTTATATTGTATGAATATTTTTAGCTTTATGAGCTATAATAGTCTGAGCTTTGGCATTTGTAAGATCAAGTAGTGATATAAGTTTGATGCCTAGATTAAATTTAGATTTTGTGAAAGTTTTTTTCTCAGCTGAAGCTCCACCAATGCATTGGTGGTATTGAATATGATTTGAATATCTTGCAATAATACTTTTAATTATATCTTTAATTTTTGCTTATAAGCACAAAAATAAGTTTTATTTTCTTTATTTTAACGTTTTTGTGCTTGGAGTAATTTTTTATACTTTTTTCTTTGCAAGATATTTTGAACCCAAATATATATTTTATTTACTTCCTTTTTTTATTATCCTAATATCTATGAGTATTTATTCAAGCTTTGCTTTTATCAAAATATTTTTTGAAAGTTACAAAAAATATAGCTTATATGCAACTTTTTCTATAGTTTTTATAATTATTTTTAATCCAGTAAATGTTTTTTATGCAGTTGTGGATAATACTCATTGACAACAGATCACCACTTGAAACTATCATTATCAGTTAGAAAATCTAAAAAAATTCTTGGACAAAAAAGATTTTTCATGAGATGAAATTTTCGTAAACACTGCTTTTAATTGATTTTTGAAGTTAGAGTACTGAATGAGTGTAGAACAGATGATATACTATCCTCTTGATAATCCAAAAAGATTTGAAAAACTTGAAAAAATTATAAAAGAAAACAAAAAATGATACCTAATTCTTGATTATCACAGAAACTGAAAACGAGCAGACTGATTTCCACATGATGAATGATTCAAGAAATGATGAGTAAAGCTTGAAAACTTATTCAATCAAGACTGAATTCAAGTTTATAAATGGAATCATTAAGATTTAGATTTCTTGTCCATGAAAATATATATTATTCATCAAACAGATGTATATATTATTTGCATAATTCTACCTACAAAAGCTTGTACCAAGGCAACTTCAGCAGGCACAGAAAAAAGTCAATAAAGATATATTCAAAGTCATTCTTTTACTCACAAAGAGTTAATAGATATAGGAATGATTCCTGCCATATTTATTATAGGATACAAGAAACATATCAAAAGAAAAGATATGTCATATCATACTGCCAAAAAGAACAAATATGTAAGTACTACTGATAGTAAAGTAAACACCAAAGATATCAAAAATCATTTAAACAATACTTTTTTGTTTTCAAATGTAATAATTGTATTTATAAGTTTTACAAATTTTTGAATAATTTTATTTTCTATATTTGTATTTATCTCATTTTTATTCAAAAATATAAATGCAAATACTCCAATTACAGAAAATATTAGTCATATCAACATCAAAAATAAAATGAAATTTTCTTGGTAAATATCATGTACAAAAAATGCTGAAAATAAAACAACAAAGAAGATAAGTCACAAAAATCAAAGTCCTCTTTCTAATATCATTGATGAAAAGATTTCTGATTTTTTGTTTTTTTGGATATTATTTAGATAAATAAACTTATATCAATCTCAACCAAAAGTTGTAGGTAAAAAATTACTAAAAAATCATCATACTCGATATAATTGGAAAACTTTCCAAAATGGTAAATTTATTCAGTATTCTTTCATAATATCATTTCGCTTCCAAGCACTAAGAAGTTGTCATAATGGCCAAAGCAATGTAGCTATCAGTATATAAAAAAAGTTTATATCTTTTATCACTTCCAGTAGTTTGTCAAATTCTATAAAATACTTAAATATAATATAAAAAAGTAAAAAAGTTATTATTATTTTTATTGGTGTGTTGTAATTTTTGAAGAAATCTATTAATTTTTGCTTCATATTGGTTATAATAAATTATAAATTTTTTCAGCAACATTATCTCGATCATATTGAATTGCTACTTTTCTACTATTTTCTCACATTTTATTAGTCAAATTCTTATCTTTTATAAGTATATCAAGTTTTTCTTCTATTTGCTTTGATTTTTTTTTATCTATTACATATCAGTTTTCTCAATCTTTTATAAATTCAGCTGCTCAAGTTTTGGTAGTGATGATAGGGATTCAACAAGCAAGAGCTTCTTGAGTTACATTTCACAATGCTTCATTTAAGGATGGCAACACAAAAATATGTGATTTTTGATATATTTGTAATAATGTATCTTTTGGCAAATTTCATAAAAACACTACATTTTCAGAGAGATTATTAATTTTTATATATTCATTATATTCTTCTTTTTTGGGTCCATCTCAAGCAATATATAGTTTTAGCTTATCATACTTAGAAGATAGATTTTTGAAAGCTTCCAAAAGATAATCTAATCATTTTCTTTGAATTAGCCTTCATACAAATAGTATATTTGTAGTGTTTTCTAAATTTTTTGTATTGTTATCTGGTTTGTAAAAATTACAGTCTACTCAATTGTATAAAATTGTAAATTCTTGTTGGCTAGAAGTTTTTTTTGCTAAATTTGTAAGATCCTTGCTCAAAGTTATGGTTTTTTCAGCATTTTTCCATATTTTTTTGCTTAGTTTCTGGAATATATATTTGTCTAATTTCTCAAATCTTGGATTGTAAAAAGGTACATCTGAACCTCTCAAAGAAACTATATAAGGAATATCAAATTTTTTGGATAATTTTTCTGCTATATATCAACAAGGTATACCAAAGAATGCGAAAATTTTGTGATAGTTTTCATTTTTTAAAATTTTTTTGGCAAAAAAGTATGATTTCATAGAATATTTAAGCAAATCTTTGTTAGTTTGGAAATGAGCAGATTCATTATTTTTACCAATATCTAAATAATATATTTTAATATTATCTGAAAAATCTTCTTCTTTGTACTTTCAGGTAGAAGAAGTGATTAAAGTTATTTGTATGTCTTTGTATTTAGCAAGTTCTTTAAAAAGATAATAGTTTGCATTAGCTGCACCTCATCATAAAGGCGGAAATTCATAGTTTAGAAACAATATTTTTTTCATATTTTGATTAGAGTTTTAAATATTTTAACTTTGTTTATATTCACAATTTGCAAATATTCAATTAGTTTTTAAATTTATAATTAAATTAATAATTTTAAGAATTTTTGGGAGGTGTTTTATATTTTTTCTTGAAAAAAAATATATTCTTTGTATTATCAAAATCATAGCCTATTTGTTAAACAACATTGCTATTGAATTCATTAAAAAAAATGTTTTTGTATTTAGATGAATTGATTTGTTTTTAAAAAAGTTTTCTTTAATTCCAATAATCTTAGAAAATTAATACTATGGAGATATTTGATTATATACAGATAGACTGGTCATGAATTTATATATTTTTTTTGCTGTTGTTGGTTTGTGTTATCTTTTATTATCTGAGTTTTTATTATAAGCCGTCATTTGTTGTTCCTTTGAAATATTTGATAAAAAATAGATATATATTAGAAAAAACCTTGGCTTGAAGTATAATTTTCTTAGTTTTGTTGTTGCCATTTAGTATTAGTATAAAACTGTGAGAGGAAAGGATATCAGAAAAAATTGGTAATATACAGTTTTTATTTCAGGTAAGTTTGTCTATGACAACTACAGATGTGGAGCCTTCTAGATTTACGGCAGCCAAGGATGCAGTATATGATTTCGTATGAGAACTGGAGGGGTATAATATAGGATTTGTAATATTTTCTAGTATTCCAGTAAATTGGATGCCTTTTTCACCAGAAATCGAAGCTATCCAATCAAAGTTGGAGGATTTTAATCTTGCCGAATTCCCTCCTACAAGAGAATTTGTATGAACTGCAATGTGAGATGCTATTTATTATTGAGTAGATAATATTTTAAGAAACTACTGAGAAAAACAACATCCAGGTGATATTGTGGTAGTGACTGATTGAGATACTAATCAAGGGTCGGATCCTCTGCAAGCTGCAGAATATGCAGCAAGAAATTGAATAAGTGTGTATAGTATAACTTTGGGTAGAGAAGATACTACAGTAGGTACTGATTCTTTTGGTAGTCCAGTAGTAGCAACATTTGATCATAATCTTTTGGAGAATATGGCAGAGGTTTCTTGATGAAAAGCATATCATATTACTTCTGAAGAAGATTTATCACAAGCTGTAGATACTATTACTAATGAGATTAGTTTGAATCAACAGTATGAATATAAACCAAATTGGATAGACTTAAATAGAATTATATATGTGTTGTTATCTTTCCTTTTAACGCTACAAATTTTTATAAAATTGTATATAGTTAAAATGAACAAATAATTTATTTTTAATAAAAAATATGAAAAAAAATAATGCTTTATTGTTAGCTATTTCTATACCTTTATTATTTTTGATTTTTGTTTTAGTTTTGTATTTTGTTCCTAGGTATTTTGCTTCTCCTTCTTATGATTATGTATATTTTGAGGCAGATTATTCTAGTTCTTATTTTTATCAAGTAGAAGATAATAAAATAACACTTCAAGAAAGGACAAATACAAGATATTCAGACTCCAACAATGAAAAACCTACTATATATTTACATAATATAAAAGAAAACCAAAGCTCAAAGATAGATCAAGAAGAAGCAAAAGATTTGAATATAATTTCAACAGATAAATCTCCAGATTGATTTGAGTTTGTTTCATCAATGAGGGGTGTGAACTTCTTCCCGTTGTTTGTTGATACTACTAATAAGCCTGTGGTAAAGTGAAAATGAAGTATTTTTCAGCAAAACATAGAAGCTGATTACTATAATATAGAGTTTTTGGGTTGGATTGAGTAGTTGTTTTTAATAAATAATTAATAAAATGAACAAACAAAGCTTGATGTCAGAGCTTTCTGCAAAGATAAAAGAATGAGAAGTCTCAAAAAAAGAACTTTTGGATTTATACAATAAAAATTCAAAATCAAGAATTAATTTTTCAGAAATATTTGGATATCTTGGTGGGTTTATTTTGTTTTTATGAATATCTTTTTTGGTAGGTTTGTACTGGAATATTTTGAATGATTATATGAAAGTTCTTGTAACTTTATGATCTTGAATAGTTTTATTTGTATCTGCCAATTTATTGTTAAAATGAATTCAGAAAAAATATGTTTGACTTTCTTTGCACCTGCCACCTGTATTCCTTATTCCAATGTGAATAATTCTTTTTGTAGAGTATTTTTTGGATACATCTTTGTTGTCGGAAAAATTGTTTTTTGCAATCTTATTTGGTTTGTTGGCTTTTGCTTATTTGATAAATAATTATTTTGTAAAAAGTAATCTTTTTGTCTCATTGATATTGATATTTTGAAGTCTAAGTTATGCTTTGTGAGTATCCTTTCTTGTAGATTTTTTCCCAGTTTCAAATATATGAGCATATTTTCTTATGTTTTTAGGAGTTTTTTATGTTGTTATTTCTTACTTGCTAAAACATTATAGTGTTGTATCTATAATATTCAATTGGAGTTGAGCTTTGATTTTTTTGTATGCATTTTTTATGATGTTGGAGCAGGGTGTGTTTTGGGAGTTTTTGTTTCCTTTTATTCTTGGTTTGTACTTTTATCTTAGTGTAAGGTATTCTATCAAGTCATTTATGTTTTCTTGAATATTGTTTTTGATTTTCTATATTTTTTATTTAAATTTTCAGTATTTTTCTGATATATTGACTTGGCCTATGCTACTCATTGTCATGGGAGTGGGTACGATATCTGTATCATATTATTTATCAAATAAATATTAATAATGTTGCTTTTGGTTGATAAACCATATCTTTGGACGAGTTTTGATGTTGTGAAAAAGATTCGTAATTTGTTGCCTAAGAAAACCAAGGTATGACATAGTGGTACACTTGATCCTATGGCTACATGATTGTTGGTAGTTTGAATATGAAAATGAACAAAAAAGCTTTCATTGATCCAGGATATGTGAAAAGAGTATATAGCTGAAATAGATTTTTCTGTAAGCTCTGATACCTGGGATATGCAATATCATAAAGACTTTATTAGTTATGATTTTACATCAAACTGAATTTGGAAAGAATGAAAATTTTGTGAAGCCCCAGATATTTCAACTGTTTCTGAATTGTTGGATTGTCTAACTCCAGAAAAAGAAATGCCTTTACCAGCTTTTTCAGCTAAGAAAAAACAATGAAAAAAGTTTTATGAGATGGCAAGAAAGGGTGACAGTATAGAAGCTTTTCAAACAATGAAATTTTATGATTATAAAATACTTTCTTATGATTTCCCAAAACTGAAAATACAAATTGAAGTAGGGAGTGGTACATATATTAGATCTGTTGCTTATTGGATGTGATTGCAGTTTTGATTGTGATGAGCTCTTAGTTGACTTCAAAGAACAAAAATATGAGAGTTTTCTCTAGAAGATGCATACAACTTGGATCAGCTTACAGAAACTGTTCTTCAAAAATTTATAAGTTAAATAAAATCAATGAGAAGTATTATTTGATACTTATTTAAGTGAATATTTGTATTGTTGCCATTGTTTTTAATTTTTTCTGTTTTGAGTGTTGTTTTTTCACCTTTTTTTGGAGAAAATATTGATTTTTTGCATTCTTTGTTGATGATTTTTTGAGTAGTTGTTTTTTTGATATTGTTGTGATATGGGATAAGTAAATGAGTAGGGTTTTATTTCAAAAGAAAAAAGAACAAGCTTTTTTCAAGTTTTCCTATGTTTGTATATGTGATAAAGTTTTTTGAAAAACTATTTCTGATTGTGAATTTTTCCAACCAAATTTTTGAAAGACCTGTGCTTATACAAAGAGAGCAATGAAAAGAATATAAGTTTGGTTTTGTTACTCAGTCAGACTTAGAGGAGTTTTGAATGAGATGATTTTCAAGTGTATATTTGCCTGATCCATTTTCCTTTTTTGGTGAGATGGTTGTGGTAAAACATAATGATATTTATCCGATAAAAAAAGATAGCAACAAAGTTTCTACATTTGTGCTGTCTTGATGACTAATCAAAGATATTGAAAACTAATACTCAAAACAGACTTGAATTTTAACTAAAAGAAAATAATATAAAAGTTATATTTAATAATCAAGGATTTTTTAATGTGAAACAATTTGAAAGATTATCTTCAAACAGAGAATTATCAAAACCTTTGAAAGAAGCCTCCTTTTATAGATCATCTATTTGAGAAAATCAATGAACACAAAGAAAAGGAATGAAGAGTTTTGATTTTGACACTTACTAAAAGATCAGCAGAAGAGGTTAACAACTTTTTCTTATCAAAATGATACAAATCTTATTACTTGCATAGCGAGATAGATAGTGTAGACCGTTGGGATATCATCAACAAACTAAAATCTTGAGAAATAGATATTCTTGTGGGGGTAAACCTTTTGAGAGAATGAATTGATTTGCCGGAAGTTAGTTTTATAGCTATACTTGATGCTGACAAAGAGGGATTCCTAAGGTCTACTACATCTTTGATTCAAATAATATGAAGAGCAGCAAGAAATCCAGATAGTGAAGTGGTTTTGTATGGAGATCAGTTTACAGAGTCTATGTGAAAAGCTTTGTATGAAACATATCGTAGAAGACAAATTCAGCAAGAATACAATGATCAACATTGAATAACTCCACAAAAGGCTATTTCCAATGTGAAGGATTTGAATGTGGTGAAAACAGATGAAAATCTTAAAACAGATCAGCTGGTAAAAAAATGAAAAGTAAAAAAGCTAAAAAAGATGACAAAAAAAGAAAAACAAATGATAGCTCAGGATTTGAAAAGCCAACTTGATGATGCTATCAAAAACTGGGATTTTGAAAAGGCAGCTTCTCTAAGAGATCAACTAAAAGAAATAGAGTGAGATTAGATTACTGTTTTTGATTGGTTTCTATTTTTCAAAAAGAAAGATCAGATAGTATGCCTAGTTGTTCTGCTATAAGCTTTTTTACTTGTTCCTGATTTGGTAATTGTTGTTGTTTTCTTATTAATTCTTTTTCATATAAATCTTTCTCTGCTGGAGAAATATATCAGTTTTGTACTGCATTATCCAAGGCCTTTTTCAAAGCATCTTCGAAATTATATCATTTTAATTTTAACTGGGCTATATAATTGTACATATATTGTAAAGTTTCTTTATTTGCTTTTTCAGGGTTTCATTGATTCATTGCATTTTTCATTGAAATTATATTATCCATTTAAAGTTTTTTGTAGTTGATTTTTTGTTGATCTTATTACCTCTCCTTGTGTCATTTGTCTATATTCACCTGTTAGTTCAAACTCTTCTGTTTGGTATCTTTCTAGAGTAAATTGCCAGGCTGTTGCGGCTGTATCTTTTGTAATTTCTTTCGTATCTGTTTTTACACGAACAATATCAAGATATTCAGACAAAAATAACTGAGCAAAATTGGGTTCTATAGCAAATACTTGTCTTTCCATCTTAAGAATTTTTTGATCTGCTCAGATTTCTCAATTTTCTATTTTTATTAGTTTGAATTCTTCTGGAGTACAGTCTTTCCTAATTGATTTGTTTTCTTGTATATGGCTACTTCAGGATAGTGTAAGATCTATTCATATATACAAAGGTCATTCAGATGTTGTTGCTTCTAGTATATAATCAATTCAAGCAATAATATCATCATGATCGCTTGTGATCCTTACTTTTATTCATTTATCTTTTAGTAATAATTCCAGTAAATCCGCAAATGCAGTTTCTATAAGTTCGTTTAGTGCATTTTGTGCTTTTTGTTTTTCTTGAGCTTTTTTTACTTCTTTTATGCTGTTTTTTTGATATAGTCTTTCTTCGTCTTTAGTATCTTTAACACCATATGATTTGCTGTTTTGTCTATCCAATCGTCGTCTCCTAATATTTTCTGCTTCCCGTCTTTCTTCAGCGTTCAGTCATTCGGTGTTTCAGGTTATTGCAGATATAAAAACTTTTGAGTCTTTAGGGGGGATTAAATCAATATTTTGTTCTATTCAATTTCTTTCATAAAAAACATTTTTTTCTACACTACTTCAAAATTGGTTGAATCACATTTTTTGTTTTTGTTTGTAAATTTTTATTTTTTTTATTATCTATTAATTATAATAAATAAGTTTTGAAAAGTCAAATTTTACTTAATTTTGTTGAATTTGTCTGAAAAATATTTATATACAAAATACTTTATATTTTTTGTTGATAAATGGAAAAGATTTCAAAAATACTTAATCACCACCACTTTCGGATATATTTAACTATATTTGTTTCCGTTTTAGTTTTATTGATATTAGTTGTTATCGTAATCTTTAGACAAGATTGATATACTCAAAATAATCTTGTAGCAGAAAATTGACAAGATCAGGACTCATATCCTGAGTGAGAAGAAGATGAAAAACAAACAATGCCAGAGTGTGAATATCCAGTACAGGTAGGAGATGAGTGTGGTTGATGAACAGTTTTTTATGTGTGAAGTCAGTTTTGATGAGAAGGTACAAATGCTTTAATTGCATATGAAGAAGATGAAGATGAAAGACTTATGTGGTGATTCCATGGAGAAAATATCCAGTGAGCAGATAATACAACATATTGATATGAAAACACAAAAATACTTTCAGAAAAATGATCTCCTATTGCAACTTTATGTTGGGATAAAACATCATACTGATATGATGACTGGTATCTTCCAGCTTCAAGGGAGCTTTTTGAAATTAGAAGAAATAGTAATGAAGTATGATCAGATGTGTTGGATTGATTTGTACCTTTTAGGTATTGGTCAAGTACTCATGCAGATCCAGAAAATGCAATGTCTGTTTATTTTGAATTCAATCAGATAGCAAGATTCAATAAAAGAGCAGAGGCTCGTGCAAGATGTATAAGAAGTGTTAGTCTTGATTAATAAAGTTTTTTTTGTAGAATTTTGAATAGATTTATATTTTAATTTTTTGTTATGAGTGTTTCAAAACTAAAAGAATCAGTTGATAAACTTATTTCAAGCTACCAGCCTGAATTTTGAAAAGTTAGTTTTTATCAGCAAACCGATGAAAATATCCAGTTTGGAGAATTGTCTTATGTATGAAGAAGGCAAAATCATCAATTTTTTATCATAAACGATTATATAAAAGATCTTTTGGGCAACAACAATATATCTTGTAAAAACGATATAATAATTGACCAACCAAGTGTAGAGTGAGTAGATTTTGTTTTTGATACGAAATCTGTTTTTGAAGACAATAAAGATAAGTATGATAATATCAAAAATTTTGCTGATACTGTATCTGAAATTATTGATAATGCAGATATATTTTCAAAGGTAGAGCAAAAATGAATTTTTATAAACCTTTTCTTGCATGATGAATATCTTGTAAAAATTTTGGATACTGTTTTGAATACTGATAATTTTTTTAGGTTGGATATTTTGGGTTGAGAAAAATTTTGTTTGGACTATCCATCTTGTAATATGGCAAAACAAATGACAGTATGACATCTAAGATCTGCTATAATATGACATAGTCTTGCCAATATAATACAAAATTTGTGATGAAATGTTTTTAGATGGAATTATATCTGAGATTGGTGAACTCCATTTGGTAAAACATTGTATAGTTTGATAAATGAATACAAAATCAACTGAGATGGTGTTTTTGATGATCTATATCAAAATCCTACAAAAGTTCTGTGAGATTTGTATGCCAAATTCAAAGATATTGAAGATGATGAAAAAAACGAACAAGCAAAAAATTATTTTGGTATGCTTGAGCAGTGAGATCCTCTTTTGTATAGTATACGAGAAGAATTTAGAAGACTTAGTTTGATAGATTTTGATAGTATGTTTGGTAGATTGTGAATGCAGTTTGATACCAATCTTGGTGAATCTTTTGCTTATAGTATTTCTCAGGATGTGATTGATGCTTTGGATGAGTCTTGATATCTTGTGTATGAGAATAATGCTTGGATAGTTAAATTTCACAAACAAAAAAACTGAAAACAACTAAACTATATTCCTATCAAAAAAGAAGATGTTCATAAATTTGATGAACAAGACTTGGAGGTTATGATAATCAAAAAGTCTGACTGAGCTTGAGTGTATGCTACAAGAGATTTAAGTGTTCTTAAATACAGAAAAGAAAAACTTCAAGCTGATAAATTTTACTACATAGTATGACCAGAACAAACTCTTCACTTCCAGTTATTGTTTGAACTTGCATCAGTTTTGTGGGATATACCAAAAGATAATATGAAGCATATAAGTTTTGGTTTGATGCTTTTTGATTGAAAAAAGATGTCTTCTCGTGGTGGAGAGTCTATTAAACTTTCAGAACTTATATCTAGTATAAAAGATAAAATTTCACAGGATTTTTCTGATAGTAGTGATGATCTTGTAGAAAAATTGGCTATAAGTGCAATGATTTTCAATGACCTAAAAAATGATAGACAAAAAGATGTAAACTTTGATTTGGAACAAATGACAAGAATAAATGGTGATAGTTGAGTGTATATCCAATATACTTATGCAAGAATCAATTCTTTGTGCGGAAAAATAGCAGATATTGATGATTTTACTGTAGATATATCATTGTTGGATGATAAACAAAGACAAATGATGGTGGATATATTTGCTTTGCCATTGGTGTTACAAAAATCATATAATCTTGGTAAACCACATATACTTTGTCAGTATATACTTTCACTTGCTCATAAATTCAATAGTTTTTATGCCAATTCTGAAAAAATAATAGATATGCAAAAAGATAAAAAGAGTATGAATTATTTGTTTTTGATTTCTTTGAAAAGAGTGTTTGAAGCTATGCTACTTACTTTGAATATGCCATTGGTGAATAGAATATAGTTTGAGTATGTAGCATATAGAAAAATTCAGGTTTAATTATGTTTTATGTCTTATTAAAACTTTTGGAGTGGTGTTTTTATAATTTTATGAGTGTTTGGATTTTGTAAGGATTTACATTTTTGTTAGAGGTTTTTGTGAAATTTGCAATTTTTGAGAAATTAAATAAAATTAATTAAGAAAAATCTAAAAAATAAAAACACAAAAATGAAGCTTACTCAAGAATTAAGAAGTAGTATCCAAAAATCAATGCTTTTGAAGCAAGAAACAAAACATCAGTTGTTAAACAACTGGTGAAGATTGGATGATAGAACAAAAAAGAATATAGTAGAATTATTGGAAGAAGCGAATGAGGTTGAATTTAATATATTTGGTGAATTTATAGAAAAGGTTAGGAATTGATGAGAGTTAATAAAGTCAAAAATAAATTCATTGAAGCAAAAAGCATTGAGGAAAATAGAAAACGAAAAGGAAAATAATGCAGATGAAAAACTTGATTCTAAGCTAGATAATATTTAGAAAACAAAAACAAAAAATGGAGGATTTGTGAAGAATAGAAGAAAGTTTAGAAGAAAAATTAGAAGATAATGGGGAGATAGAAACTTCAGATCATGGTAGTATAGAAACTGAAGAATTTTTGGATTATATAAATGATAGCATACAATCTGTTCAATCAAGTTTGGAAAAAATTGCAAAAGAAGAATCGTGACGGTGACCTTTTGGTGAGTCAGCAGATGATATAAAAGATGAAATGAATGAAGAAATAATAAATTTTGTAGTTCAAACATTATCAGAATGAAGATTTGATAGTTATAGTTTATCAGAATTTGAAACAGCAGATGGTGAGATAGATTTACAGTGATATATAAGCAATCTCAACGAATGAATTCAGTATTTGATAGAAGAATGAAGTAAGAGAAATTTAGAAATTCAGGAAATGTCAGAGAATTTGTCAGAGCAGCAAAAGGAGTTGGTAGAATATTTTGATATACCAGCAGAAGTATTTGCAGAAGGTCAATTGAGTTTGGACGAATATTCAAGAGAGGCTGATATGGAAGACAAAAACCTAAGTCTTGAAAACTTTCTAATTGAATACAAAGAATATATAGAAAACAATTTGTCAGATGTAGACGAAGATATGGTATCCAAAATCAAAGAATCAATATCAAATAGAGCAAGTCAGGTGTGAGAAAAGGTATGAGAAAGAATTCAGAATGTAGAAGAAAACTATGATCAAGAAGAAATAGAACGGGAATTAAGAAGAGAAAGATGGAGTTTGAATAAAGATTTGAATGATATATTTGAGTTTGTAGATACACAGTTGTTGCCAACAGCAATGTTGATAAAGAAAGTAGATAATGGAGAAATTGAATTACCAGATGAGGATGATATATATACTTATGAATCACAGTGAAGAGCTTGATCAAGAGAAGTGGTGGTAGAATGAAAAGAAAATGAAGCTATATTATTGGAAACATATAATGAATGAAAAAGGATGTTTGAACAATGAGTAAATGAAGACTGAGAGTTTGAAAGATCTTTTAGGGCACAAGAATGATTGGGTAGAAGTGTATTTAATAATTGGGATACACTAGAATCAACAGATGAGTCTCATTTGGAATTTATGGAAGAATATGGTATAAATTGAGTAGAAACACCATCCGTGCTGGATGAAGAAGATCAGGAATTGGAGGCAGATGTGATGATAAGATATATGGCATTTGTGACTGCAATGTTGACTCCTTATGCATGAGCATGAGCAAGTTTGCCAACAGATATAGAAGATATATTTGGGGATGAAGAGTGAGTAACGGAAGCAATGAGAATGTATTGATTGATCCCAGAAGAATAAAAAATGGACAGTGAATGGTATGATACTATATTGTGAATGGTGTGAATAGTGTGAACTATATTTGGTGCTCAAGCAGTTACAAGATGACCAAGATTTGCAAGAGTTATGAATAGATTGCAAAGAGCATGATTAAATCAAGATGATATTTCATCAGCTATATATCGTCAAACAGATCAGATAAAAACAAGAATATTTGGTAGTAGAGAAGAACCGGATGCAAGACAGGTGGAAGAAGTAATGAGAAGAGCAGAAAGCAGATCCTGAGTTAGTAGAGAGCAGGTGGTAGAAAATTCAAGATGGATGGAAGAAAATCCAAATTTGCCCAATGAAATACTAAGAAGTAGTTGATTAGAAGAATTAACTACTCAGCAAATGAGAATAGTAGAGTATGTGCATAATAATATAAGTAGATGAGTATATCAGAATAATCAAGAAGATATAATGAGGATGACAAGAGAATTAAAAGAAGCAGGTATAAGTCAGCAACAAAGAAGAGCACTTATGGAGAATGGTATTTTGTGAGAAGCTAAATTATCCAGAGCAGAACAATTGGCTTCTTGGAGTGTTCCAGGTTTAAGAGTATGAGAAGATATCAGACCTTGAGAAGTTCCTTTTTATGAGTTTAGAAGAATAGCTGATGCTGAACTGGATGTGATAAACGACAATTCAAGGAATTTAAATAATTTGCTTGAAGGAATAGATATTAAAGATAGACATTTAGTGGAGATAGCAAACTCAAGAGCAAATGAATATATCCAAACAAGATTATGAAATCTAAATAACCTGCTTGAATTTTTAATAAGACATCCTTGAGATAATGCTTCTTCAAAGGGTAGATTGATCGATGAATGATATAGATCATTACTTGATCAAATCAGGAACAACTCAGATAAAATTAAATTATCACCTGCAAGTAATGAACTTTGGAGAAATGTAGCAACTAAAGTAAATCAACTCAAAAAATAGTTGACAAGGGTTTGTTTTTCATTATTTTGTTGTGATGTGTTTAATAAATTATTAGATAAAAATGGTAAATAATAGTAAAATAGATAGTCTACTTGATGAAATAAACCAGTTATTGGGTCCAGACTATGAAGAAAAGAAGCAACAACATTTACAACAACTTAGGATGGTCTACGGCAACTTATCAGATGGTCAAGACAAATAAGATCTTGCAAAAGTAATAAGCTATTACGAACAATGAGAAGAAGGTGGAGTAAGCACAGATGAGTTTATAAGATTAAATGATAGATTGACACGAAAATGATTAATCAAAGACAATTCTTGACGGGAACTTTGGAGGGAATTGAATGGAGAAACTAAAGATGCAGTAGTTAGAAATCTAAACAAAAAATAATAATATTCGTATGTTGACATTTATTTTTAAATCTATATATTGTTTTTGTTTTAGATTCAAAAACAATACTATGAAAGGAAATAATATTTTAGCTTTTCCTTGAAGTCAAGTTTGAGGAGGTGGTATAGATAATTGATTTCAAAGTCAAATTGGTGAGGTGCTTTTGCATGAAACTTGATCTATACAAAATCTTTTGAAAAATCCTGATGAAGCTAATTATTTTGATGTACAATTAATAATAGAAAAGTCTGATATGCATGAAATATCATCAGCTTTTGAAGATTATTTTGCTGGGATTCTTCAAGATTGTAATTTTGGTAGTGTTGATCATTTTTCATTTGCAAGCTATATAGCTACATTGATAGCAAATTATTTGAAACAAGAAGTAGTTGATTGAGATTTTATACAAAAAGATAATCTACTGGATGAAGATTTGTTGGATTTTTGAATTTCAGAAACTCAGGAAATTATACAAGAAGCAAACAACAATCTTTTAAAAGCTCTTTTTCATAAACAAAACTCCCAGCAAAATTTATCTGCTGCTATACAGTGATATAATCAAGCAGGTAGTTGTATGTGAAGACTGTTGTCTGATATTTCAGCAGAAATACAGCTTGGTTGAATTTTGGAAAAATATTGATTTGAGAAATTATAATTTTTTGTAATAAAAGTTTCAATAAGTCGTATAATATACTGCAGCAATAAAATTTATTTTATAAAAAATGAAAATGAAAAAACTAATTATTTTGTTGTCTTTGCTTGTGTGAGCAATGCTTTTGACTGGATGTATGGAACAACCAGGAGAAATTGATGATGAAAATGGTGAAGAAGAAGGTGAACAAACAGCTAATGTTGATTTGTATTTTATGGAAGTAGTAGATGGTACAGAACAAACAGTTCCTATCCAAAGAGAAATAGACTTGGATAATTGACAAGAAGAATCAGCTTTGAAAGCTTTGATACAGGGTCCAACTGATGAAGAACAGGATGAAGGATATTCATCTGCTATAGATCAAGCAACTCAAGTGTTGTCTTTTGAGATAGAAGAAGGAGTGGCAACTGTTGATTTTAGCTCTGAACTTGAACCAGCTGGATGATCTGCTATGGTGATGTCCATCCAAGAACAAATCAACAATACTTTGACTCAGTTTGAAAGTATTGATGAAGTAGTGATTATGGTAGAAGGTCAAAGTGAGGATATATTGCAGCCTTAGATAAAATTCATAAATATACCAAAAATTTTGTTATGAAAATAGAGAGTGATTTTGATATTTGTGCATCACTCTCTATTTTTTTGAATAGTTGTATCTTGGGAGCAAAGAATATTGTTTTTTGATGAATGTTTGTTCAAAAATACCAACTTGTTGACTATCTACAACAAAACTTTCTCTCTAAAATCTTGTTCACTGCCAATCATCATTTGCTGATAAACCTTCTGTATAATCTTCTCTTGTTTCTTTAATAATATAATTTGAAGGAGGATTTGAATTAGGAAAATCCATTATATAAGTAGTTGTAGTTCAAGGAGCATCATTATATCAGTCTGCTCAGTCAAAATCATCATTTCATTCATAAAAGAATACCCAAGCATGCGGTGCTCAATCACTAATTGTTCATCTTGCAGTTCAAATTTTTGTATCAACTTCAGCAAGAGCATAACCCAATGTTTCAAGTGACATCAATCATCAACTTCTTGTTCTTTTAACTATATATGTATATAATGGATTTCAAGGTTCTCAAGTTACTATTTCAGTATTATCAATATTGACTTCTTCATATAAAGCATCCATAACAGCCTTTATTTGTTCTTTTAATGTCCTTGCTCCTTGTCTATTTATTTCTGAATTCACTTTATTTTTAATTTCTTTATAATAATTATATACTTCATTCACCGCTTCATCAAAACTTACTTCATAATAGTTTTTATACCATTTTACATCATCAATAAAATAATTAGTTCATCATACTATATGTTTATCATCAAATAATTCTTCCATTTTACTTACTGAAAATGAATTAGTTTTTTCTAAATTAAGTTTATAATATTGTAATCATCTCCTTTCACTTCAAAAATCAAATAAAATACTATTTTGTCTATCTGTTTTATTAATTCTTTCTAAACCTGCTTTGTGTATTTTTCTATTAATATCAGCGATATAAATTTTATCTTTATAATTAAAGAAAGAAGGACTCCTATAACATCGAGGATAAAAGAAGTTTTCGTAGCGAAGCGGAGAAAATTTGGGAAAATTGCGAGCCGAGCAATTTTCCTTTTATCCCTTGTTAAATGACCCGACGACTGAAAGGAGGAGAGCGCAGCGTGGTGCGGAGTGAAACGGAGCAAGTTCAGGTTTGGGCGGTTCATCAATTATAGATGTGCTTTAATAAAATCAGTAGATAACTCAATAGCTTTCTTTTTTGCTTTTTCAATTAAAAAATCATGGTCACCACCTTGAATTACTTCAAGTTTATTTTCAGAAGGAATCATTTTCATAAATTCTTGCGCTTTTTCTTCAGTGATATGTCCGTCTTCACTTCCAATTATGGCTAAAACAGGACAATTTATTTCACTTAATTTTTTGTATGGTTTTACATCTTTGAAATCTTGCCACATTGCTTTTCCACATTTGACTTCTTCACCAGTCAAATTTCTTTTTCTAATAATGAAACCATTTTGCAAGATTTCATCTTTGTATGATTCATACAAATGTTCATGTTGAAAAACAGGACTCCATAAAACCATACACTTAATAGAATTATCATAAGCCATAATTGAATTGGTTGTGCCAAGACTTAAGCCAATCAAACAAATTTCTGAATATCCCTGAGATCTAACATATTTGATAATATCCTCCAAATCTTCTATTTGCGTGGTTATGCTGGAATCTTCAAATTTTCCATCACTTTCGCCAGAACCCCAACAATCAAAACGAATTACAGCATAACCTTCATTACAAATATGTTCAGAAAATTCACGAATGATAGGCTGATAATCTTTATCTCCCTTGAACGAATGAGTGAATATAATTATTTTGTTTGTTTGATTGGCTGGCTTATGAAAAAGCGTAGAAAGATTCTGATTCCTTCCATTTAAGACTCTGATTTTTTCCATACGATTAAAAAAAGAAAGTAAATTTATTAAGTTTTGCACATTTGAGCCCAAACCTGAATTTCATTTAAATATCCATATATCAAAATTCATTATGATAATTAGGCACTTCTGGTATTTTTATATATTTTTTAAAATCTCAAACAATAGAATTTAATCAATCATCTGTACTTGTATCATCATCTTGTTCTTGTTCATCTCAAATTCAATGATATTCTTTTGTTACATTGATATATTCATCTTCATTTGCAGACTTTAACAAATAAAATTGTTCTCATCAAGAATTTACTTGAAACATATAATAATTGCTAGGATTTTGATTAGAATATCTTCAAATATATAAATCCCATAATTCTTCCATTGTATTTCAACTTTGATCAGGGTATTCTAAATTGTATGTATTATCTAATTTGTTGGGTTTAAATAATAATACTTGTTCAACTTCTTTTCATCAATGTCGTTCTGTTTCTCAAGTTTTAAATCCTGGATATCATTGATATTCTCATACATTCATATCATGTGCAACAATTTTATCTTTTGCTTCTTTTGAAAACATATTTAATCTTTCTGTGGTATCATCAAAAAAAGTTTGCCTGTTTGAGGAGTCTTTTTGTTGACTGCTTTGTTCTTTTTGTTCATAGTTTTCTCTAATCTCTTTCAATAATTTTTTCACAGCTTTTATCCTGGATAATAAGTCTATATTTGATTCAGTGATATTGTCTTGATTTGATGTGTTTTCGTATCTGTTTTTCATATCATCTATTAGAGGATTGATTGTTTCCAACTCATGATTGGGATAGTCTCTTTGTATAATTTGATGAATAGCATCTCCTGCTTGTTGGAAAGGCTGACTTTGATGCAATTCTTGAGCTGTATTACTGATTTGTTGTTGCTGGTTGCTTGATAGATTTCATTGGTTGAATGCTATAGCCGTCTTGGGAAGTAGACTCAATCCAAGCATTATTATAAAAATGATCTTCACCATCTCTTTCATCATAGATTGATTTAAAAAATAAATTTGTGAAATGATAAAAATAATTTGATAAATTACAAGTTGATTTTTTGTTGTAATTTCCTTGTTTTTTTGTAATAAATTTTTTATAAATTCGTATAATAATGTATGATTTAATACCTAAAAAAATAAAATGAGAAAAATAGTTTTGATTTGTTTGGCTTGAGTATGATTAACTTTGAGTGCATGTTTCGACACACAACAACAAGCCCAAGA
This sequence comes from Candidatus Absconditicoccus praedator, assembly GCF_021057185.1. GTDB lineage: Bacteria > Patescibacteriota > Gracilibacteria > Absconditabacterales > Absconditicoccaceae > Absconditicoccus > Absconditicoccus praedator. The sequence continues at coordinate 699,497 of NZ_CP054059.1, read as the reverse complement.
TACATCTACAGAAGATATAGCAAGAGAATGGATCCAAAACAATGCTGATACTTATGTATATAGATGATGAACCAATCTTGAACATACTTCTACAGAGCAATTAAAAGAAAATAAATACAAACTTGTTTTTGAGTTTGAAGCTAATCATGCTTGATATGGACAACCTGCAGAAGATGAAATGGCTGCGCAAGTAATCACTCCACATACAATAAAACTAAAAATACACAATGAAGAGGTGACTTCAGCTATCACCAATGAAGAATACGATGAACTTAATCAAGAAAAAATTGAATCAGAACAACAACAAGACATGGAAGAAGAATACAATTCTTATGAAAATTCAGATAAATGAGTAACTTTTGAGTATCCAGCTAATGGAGAAGTAACAATAGAAAATCAAAAAGCAAAACTTAGCTATCTTGGAGAAGGAAATCAGCCTCATTCAGAAATTACTGATGGTTTTGTATTGTATGCATGAGCTAAAGCTATTTCTGAAGATTTGGAGTCTATTGCACAACAAGAATATGAAGAACAATCTCAAATTATGGAATCTATCCAAGAAGTTCAGCAGATAGATTTTAGAGATGATATAGCTTATGAGTTTGCAATAAGATGATGATACTGAAACAAACATACTTACAAAATATTTGAAGATGATGGTATGGGTATTGTGGTTTCTTATAGTATTATGTGAGATGATAAAGACGATTATCAAAACAAAATAGATGATGTTTTGGATAGTTTGAAGTATTATTCTGATCAAGAGTGAGCTTATAGACAAATTGAATATGAATGAGAAGATATAAATACTACCGGTATCAAAGTACTAGATGAAGATTGAGAAGAAGTAGGATATTACTGAATAGATCAATTTAATGAATGGACTCAAACTGATGCTTGGGAAGAATTTGATCCTGCTCCAGAAGTTGGTATGAGAAAGATAGAGCCTGGAAGTTTTTGATTTTTTGACAGAAGTGCAACTTTGGATCCAGATGGTGAAAGATTTGCTTTCTCTGTACATGATTATGCAGCTGCAAGTACTACTACTATAGTATGAATTTATGAGTATGCAGAAGATAATTTGGAAGTTTTGAAAACTCCAATTAGATGATCTATTTCTGATTTTGTATGGTCCGAAGATTGAGAATATATTGCATTTACACAATGAACAGCAAGAGCATGAGGGGATTATTTTAGTGTAGTAGAAGTAGAAAACATGCAAAAAATGTTTGAGTTGTCTTGAGAAGATATAATAAGCAAACTGGATCCTGAAAATGAACAGGTAGAAGAACAACAGTTTATGCCACAGTTTAGAAATATTACTTGGGAAGATGCAGAAACAATATATTTTGAAACAAATGATGTAGATGATGATGTAGCAGAATGACCATCTGATGATTGAGTATCCTGGACCGTTTCTGTAGACGGAGATAATCTGGAAAAACAATAAAAAATTTGATTGGATATGATAAGTTTTTTATAGACAGGATGAGAATCCTGTCTTTTTTTGGCTAGCAGACGGGAAAGTATTTTCGTGTTATGTAAATATATACGATAGTGTTACATACGGCGTATGTAAATATATCGAATAGTATTACATACCGTGAAAATATTTAATGCGAATGTTTCATAAATCTTGGCTTGTAAAAATTATTTTTTGAATAATTAACTTATTAAAAAATGGGAGAGATTCTCTCCCATTCAATTAGAATACTAGTTTATACTATTCTATTGTTAAGACCGATTTCAACGTCTTTTAGCAGCCTCATTAATATGCTCCATCTCCTGTCTTGCTACCTGGTTTGAAAATCTAATGGCTGCAAGTAGCGGTCTTCTGGGGATACCACCTTGCTTTCGACGTCTTTTAGCAGCCTCATTAATATGCTCCATCTCCTGTCTTGCTGCTTGGTTTGACAACTCAAGAGCTGCAAGTAGTGGTCTTTCAGAGATGTTACTTGGCATTTCTATGCCCTCCTTTTCTTAGGTAAGCGCATTTAATATTTAGTTATATTTTATTTTTTTTCAAGATTTTTTAACTTGAAAAATATTGTTATGTATGATATGAATTTTGATTAATTATTATTTTGGGCTACAACAATTAAGATATTAACTATTTAAAATTGGAAATATATTTTGTATAACTTGTTTATTAGTCTACTTTATCAATTCAGTCAATAAAAAAACCTCAATTGTAATTGTCTTTTTTTACTTTTCATATAAGATCTGTTGGTTTTTGAGTTTGCAAAAAATCCAAATTTTCTCACTTACCCCAAAATAGTACTGGAAAGTTTGTTCAGTTCATACTAGCATAAGCTTTTAGATGTCAATTTCAATTTTTTCAAACTTTTTCAATATTGTTGAAAACAATCTGGTTTATTAAAAATATAGGTTCTGGATTTCATTCACCAAAAGGTGCAAATGAATCTATTTGAGATAGTTTTTCTTTGTTGATTTCGTTTTGATATATTGGTGTGTCTATTTTTATGGGTTTTTTTAGGTCTTCTTCTTTTATTGTGTTGTTTGAATACTCTTCCAAAAGTTTTTGTACTTTTTCAAGATTTTCAAGTTTTACTGTCAATCATCAAGCCTGCTTGTGTCATCAGTATCTTTCAAGATATTCTCATACATAGTTTAGCATATCAATTACAGAAAAATATTCTGGTCAACGTAAGCTTGCTACTGCTACTCATTCATCTTGTTTGATGTTGAATATAGCAGAAGGTTTGTTGTATTTTTCAGTGATTCTTCATGCCACTATTCATACTATTCACTCGTGTAGTTCTTCTGAGGCAGCAAAAAGTATTTTTTTGTCTTTTTCAATAATTTGTTCAGCTTTTTTTAGTACATTTTCTTGGGTTTGTCTTCTTTCATTATTCAATTTTTCAAGAGAATCCAAATGTTGTAGTTGTTTGTCTCATGAAAACAATAGACAGTTCAAACTATCATAAGGACTTTGCATTCTTCATCAAGCATTTAGTCTAGGTCACAACATAAATCATATATGAAAAGTATTTACTTGTTGGTTGATGTTTAGGTATTTCAAAAAATTTGTTAGGCTAGATGGAATTTGGTATCAGTTGTTTATATAATTAAGTCACATTTTTACAAACAGTCTGTTTTCTTCTAATAATGGAACACAGTCAGATACTGTTCATATAGCAACTATAGGCATAAGGTATTGTATTATTTTTTGTTTTGTTGAATTTTTTTTGAAGTATTTGCTCATTAGTACAGAAACTATCTTGAAAGCTACTCATACTCATGCAATTCATTTGAATTGATAATTTGGACTTATTTGAGGGTTGACTACTGCATCGGCAGGTGGTATCTTGTTTAAAGCTTTGTGATGGTCTGTTATTATTAGGTCAAGACCAATGCTTTTTGCATATTCAGCTTCTTTTATAGATGTTATTCAATTGTCTACAGTAATTACAAGATTAACTCACAATTCTTTTATTTGATCAAGATGAAAATCTTTTATTCAATATCAGTCAGTAAGTCTATTTGGTAATCTGATTGATATTTTTTTGTAATTCAAAAACTTGCTTATGAAAATATACAAAAGATAGCTTGCAGTAATTCAATCCACATCGTAATCTCCAAAAATAATAATTTTTTCGTTGTTTGATATTGCCTTTTGTATTCTGTTTATTGCTTTTTCAAAATCATTTAATTTGTAGGGGTCTATCCAAGAATTTGAAAAAGAAGGATTTAGAAAACTATCAAAGTTGTCAATTTGTCTAATTTTTAATAATCTTTCTATAATATCTTCATTGGGATTATCATATATTATATCCATTTTTTGATTGCTTTGTATAAGTTTTGCTAAAAATAGTTTTATTTGGGTTAGTTTGTTCAAAAATTTTTTTAAATTATTTTAAGATAGTGTTTTGTATAATAATGAAATTGATCAGTTAATTCAACTTTAAAATAATTTGTATTTTCAAAATTTGCAATTTTTCCAATTGCTAATATAATTATTTAAAGATAATTTCACTAAATAAAAACAAAAAAATGGAACAATTATCTCAAAATAGAGAAACTTTTGATCAACATTTTAACAAAACTCCATCAGTACAGAAGAATTTTCCTTCTCAGATTTTGCAGTTGTTGAGTGATAAACCTGGAATTTCTAAGCTTGAACAAACAATAAGAAAAAAAGAAGCAGAACACATAGAAGATGCTCATCCTATTCTTCGTGTTTTGAGATTGCAGGAAAATTCAAATGTTTTTTGAATAACTTTTAAGTGAATAAAAGAAGCAAACGATCAGGTTGGTCACAAAATAGTAGATGAGTTTTTGGGTGTTGTGAAATGAATTATTTTGGATAATTTTAAGCAATACTTTCCAAAAGAAAGGGTAGTAAAGCAAGATTATAAATCAATCATATTTAATGTAAGGAATCTTTGATGAGAAGAAATTTTTCAGAAAATATTGTGAGGTGATGTTTCTTCAATACTAAAAAAAGCTATTGAAAGCAACAAACTAAAAGAAAAAATACAATTTCATATCTATAAAAGACTGATCAGGCAAGCATACATAGAATGAGAACTTGAAATTGATTCAAAGGAAGATGTAGAAGAATTTTTGGAGTATAGTATTAATAGTTTGGAAGATATTGAGAAAAAAATGGGTATTGATTTGTCAAAATTTGATATATCAGAGGATTTCAATCAGATAATAAATGTTTTGGAAGATATAGATATATGAGTTGGTACAACGAATATCAATTCTCCAAATCTTGTAGAAAAAATGCATGCACTAAGACAAACTGAAATAGCTTCTAAAAATGCATGATGAAGTCTTTTGGAGTATTCTAATGATTTGATTTATAATAATATTGAGAAGTCTTTGATTATAGAATCTGAAATATTGCAAGAATATAGTTGAAAATGTTTCTTTGTGTGAGAAAATAAATTTCCGGTTTTGATAGGTGATAGTATAAATCCTGCTTTATTAAGGTTTGTAAGAAAAGGTGAACCAATAAATGATAGTTATCTTTTTGATATGGTTAGTTCATATATGGAATGATTGAATCTATCTTTGGATTTTATTTTCCCATGATCAGAAGAGCCTATAGACGAGATAAGAAAAGCAAAATCTTATATGCATATGATTAATAAATATATAGCTTGAAATGTATCTACTTTACCTGAATTTTTGACTCATAAAAATTATAAATGAACACTTACAAAACAAGCTTTTATGCAAAAAATAAACTGAAAAAAATGATTATCTGTTTTTGTAGATATTAAAGACATGGGGATTTCAAATATTTTGAATTTTAGAAAGCTTGCCGAACAGTTCTATAATGATTGAAATGAGGATCATTTATTGAAAGCTTGATTTGAAGTGACAAAGAGATTTTTTTATCTTTTTGAGGAGTTGGAAAAAAAATTTAAAGAAATGTGAGTTGATATAGATATAAGTTTGTGAGGGGACGAATTGTATGTTTTCGTAGAATGACAAGATTATGATATTTCAAATGATCAGATATTGTGAATAATTAAAGAAACTATTTCAAGAAAGTGATTTGAATGAAGAATAGTACATGAGAAAGTAAATCAATGAACTGAAGATGCTTTTGATAGACTAAACTCATTGTCTTGTTGACTAAAAAAAATAGAAAAAATTATAGACAATATTTATTGAAAAAATAAATCAGACTGACAAAATAAAACATTTGTTTTAAATTATGAGGCAGGATATTTTTCAAATTTGGATATTGTTTCTTGAAAAATTGATATTGATATATCTTATCTGATAGATATTATATGACAGTATTTGGAATCAAATATCAAACTGTTTGAAGATTTTTTGATGGATGATAGTCAAACAAGTTTTGGTGTACCTTATTCTAAACAGCCTGATCACATTAATATAAATATTTTGAAAACTTCACACTGACTTACTTTAGAATATAATACTTAAATTTATGAATTGAATAAATCAAATGAATAATTGATATGAAAATGAAAATAACAATTTTTGATGACTTGAGGCTGACATCAAAATGGTTTTGGAAAAAAAATCGATTGATGATATCATAGAAATAATACTAGAAACTCCTGAAAATACTGATATATATCTAAATTATTTCTTTTTTGTGAATTTATATCTAAGTAGGCAGTTTTATTGATATGTATGAAATTTTTTGTTGGATAATTGAGAACTGGATATAGAAAAAGTTGATGAATTCAAGAATTGTGTATTTGCTTTGTTTGAAAATACTGATCAGTGGGTGATAAATATTTCCAAGCTTGCTGATAACAAGGACGAAATGCAAAAATTTTTGTTGGAGAAATCTATAGCTTCTGCTTGAAATCCTGAAAAATTTTGATTAAGTGTTTTTGATTCAGGAAGTTTGAAAATTTCTGAATTTATGGATGCTATGTGATATGATATGGATATGAAAGAAAAACAAGAAGCTATTTTAAGTTTTCAAACTTTTTTAAGGGAGCAAGTAGATAAATATTGAGCAGATTTAATAAGAATATTAAAATCATAAAATGGAGTTTTTGATATTGTTTTTTGTTTTTATACTGGGAGCAAGTTTTGGGAGTTTTTGAAGTGTGCTTATCCGAAGACTTAGATGAGGTCTGAGTTGGGACAATTTTAGTTCAATAATTTTTGGAAGATCCGAATGTCCACAGTGCAGAAACAAGCTTGATGCATTACAACTTTTCCCTTTTCTTTGATGGATTTTTCAAAGGTGAAAATGTAAATACTGCAAAAACTCTATACCTATATTTTACCTTTTTTTGGAGTTTTTTGCTGGTCTAATTTTTGTTTTTTCTTTTTTGTTGGCAGGTTTTTTTGTATGAGGATTTGATCTGGTAAATACTCAATTTTGGGGTTATTTTGTTTTTTTGGCTATGATAAATTGGATTTTGCTTTTGATGATTTTTGAAGATTTGCTTTTTTATCATATTAATGTTTTTTTGTGGCTTTTTGTGGTGTTGTGGGCAGTTTTGTGGCAGTTTTTTTGATTTGTGGGAGATTATTTTATGGCTTTTTGGTGATGAATAATATTTTTCTTGGTTTTTTATGGAGTTTACTGGTTTGGTAGGTTTTATGTGAAATATAGGTTTGGTCTTGATGGGGTAGAATGATTTTGAGAATGAGATGTTATGGTGGCTTTTTTGGTGGGTATACTTAGCTTTATGGTTTTGAATGAGTTTTCGGTTTTGGGTATGATAGAGTTTGCTTTTTATTATCTTATTGTTTCTTGTTTGTTTGGTCTTATTTTTTATCTTTGAAGATGAGTATTTTTGTCCTTCAAACAATGACAAAGTATTCCATTCCTTCCTGCAATGATAGTTGCTTTCTGGGTGATGGTTTTGCTGGGTTATGATTTTTTATTCTTTATATAATTCTTGTGAAATAAAGAGCGCATTACTTTGTGTATAAATCAAGATAGTCATATTTTTTGCATAAATCCCAGGCTCTAGAGTAGTTTTTTCAAAGTTTTTTAAGTATCTTTGAATAATGAAAATATATATTGGCATCTTTGTCTCTATATTTGATGACTTTTTCAAGGTTTTTTTGTGCTTTTTCAAGTTTATTTTCAAAAATTAGATTATAAGTTGATTTAAGATTTTTGTACAAAAAATCATCTTTGTGGTCATAGAAAAAATCTTTTGTATAGTTGCTGTTAGTTATTATTGATTTTGAAAATTTGGGATTTTCAAACTGTTTTCTTGTGAAGTTTATTTTTTGTTGTTTTAGCCAAATTTCAATAAGCTCAAAATTTACTTTATTAAAAAAATTTTCTCAATAGTTTAGTAGTTCAAAATGGTGTGAACTTCATGAGTCTGCTACATAAACAAATTTTTCCTTTTCTGTATCAAAAACTTTTGCTAAAAAATCAAGGAATGTGGTATTGATAACTGTTTCATTGGTAGTTTTGTTGTCTAGAAATTTATCAATAATGTGAGAATATGAGGGTTTGTCAATTTTCTGATAGTTTTCTTTCAAGATAGGTGATTTGGGAAGTATTGTTTTTTCGTAATAAATATTGTTTTGTTTTTTAATACATTGAAAAGGAATATTGCAAACTACATAATTCATTAAAAATATGTCTATATCCAAAGGGGGAGTGTCTTTTGAAATATCAAAGGGTTTTGTTTGTAAAACTCATTTTTTCATAAAATATTGAATATGATTGTTTTTTTGGATGTTGTCTAGTATTGTTTGTGAATAATCTGTAATTGTGTAATTTATTTTGTTGAATATTTGAGGATCTAACTGTTCTATTCTGTACAAAAAATTAATAGCAAAAAGTCAGCTACCAGCTCAAACTTCAAGAATATTTATGTTTTTTTGGGTATTTAGTTGAGAGTTGTTGATTATATCAATTATATTTTGTACAAGCTTGTATGTATAATAACTATTGTTGGTAAAATCAAAAGGTATGTGTCATTTTTTCCAAGCATTTATTCAGTTTTTTTCAAAAAACTTCTTTTGATTTTCTCGAATTTTAGATTTTGGGATAGGTTTGTATTTTTCAAAAAACATTTTGATTTTATATTGTAGTAACAAATTTTATTATTTTGGATTTTATTAAAAAGGATTAAAAATTCAATACAAAAAATATTTGACTTTGTGGTTGAATTGTATATAAGAAAAAAAGGTTTATTTGGGTAGATAGGATAAATAATGTTGAATTTAAATTAATTTTTTGTAATAATTGGTTGATTTATAATATAAATATTATTATGGAAACTGAACAATATGACTTGCCAGTAAGTAACTATCCATGTGAAAATATGTTGGTTTTTGATTCTGCAAGAAATTCTAGTAGTACAAAAAATTTGCCATCTTCTTTAAAGGTAGAAGAATCCAAGTTGAGAGTTTTGCAGGTTTTGTGTGAAACATGTCCTTATAGAGAAAGTGGATGTTCTATTTTAGATGAATAAACTCATTATTATGAATATAAACTTAACTTCTTCTTGAAAAGCTAAAAACAAGGTGTATTTTGTGGCAAAAAATCAAAAAACTTTTGATTCAGAACAACTAAAAAAGTTTTGTTCTTTAATAAAGTTGTCTTGAGAAGATAAGTTTAAAGTTGATAGGTTTGTTGACTCAAACACAAATATACAGATTGTTGTAAAATATAGTTCAGAAAAAGTACTTACAGAAAATATGGAGGATATAGTTGCTAATATATGAGATATTGTTAAAACTTCCGATAAAAAACTTCATATAGATCTAGATAAGTTGAATATTTCTGATTTTCAAAAGCAGGTTTTTGCAGAATTGCTTGCAATAAAAATGTATGATTTTAATCAGTTAAAGTCAAAAAAAGTTAATACAAACTATTGAATATATTTGAAGTGTAATTCTATAGATTCCAATTATTTCAGCAAAATAGTAGAATCTACAGATTTGTGTAGGGATCTTGTAAATTTGCCAACAAATTATGTAAATCCAGAGCAGTTTGAAAGCAAAATACAAAATCAATTTGCATGATTAGAAAACATAAAAATTAATGTTCTTGATAAGCAGACTCTAAAAAAGCTATGAATGTGATGAATTTATGAAGTAGGTAAAGGTGCTCAATCACATCCAAGACTGGTTTTGATAGAATACAAGCCACTAAACAAAGAAAGTTTTGACTATGCGATGGTAGGTAAGTGAGTATGTTTTGATACTGGATGATACAATCTAAAACCAACTTGAGCAATTGAAGACATGAGGTTGGATATGTGATGAGCTGCTACAGTGGTTTCTGTCTTGAATTATCTTGCATGATTTTGAGAACAAAAAAATATTCTTGTTGCTGTGCCATTGGTAGAAAACAATATTGATGCAGACGCATACAAGCCATGAGATGTGATTACTATGTACAACTGAACTACTGTAGAAATTTCAAATACAGATGCTGAATGAAGACTGATTTTGGCAGATGCTATTTCTTATATACAAGAAAAATATCAAATTGATAAACTATTTGATGTGGCTACACTTACTTGAGCTCAGGTAGTTGCTTTGTGAAACAAGATAGCAGCCCTTATTGGAAACAACTCAAAACTAAATAATAAAATTCAAAAGTTTTCACGACAGGTGAAGGATAGATGCTGGGAGTTGCCTTATTATACACCATACTTTCAACAGTACAAGTCATTTTCAGCTGATATGAAAAATGTGAATCCAAATAGAATGTCTCCTGGTACTATTACTGCAGGATTGTTTATTTCTCAATTTGTAAAAAATAAAAATTGGGTGCATTTTGATATAGCAGGCCCAGTATGATTGATGTCTTGACCAGATCCTATATGGTGAGAGTGAGCAAGTTGATTTTTGGTGAGGATGCTTAGTAAATATATTCAAAACAATTAATTTCTAATTGATTTATTTCATTTTTTAATTATACTTTACATCCTTTTTCAAACTTCAAAAAGAGGTGTGTATGAAAGAAAAGAAGCTAAGGTACTATCAGGACAGGGAGTATCGTCATAAGGAAATTCATAGGTTCAAACTCATTGGGTGTCTTCTTTCCCCTGTTTGGATGTATTTTATGTTCAACCTTGTTGTGCAGGTGTTCTGATGGCTTCCATTTTGACTTATCCCCCAGGTTTATCCTGGGGTTTTTGTTGTTTAAAAATAATCCATACACACAAAATTTTTGTTTTTAATGTGTTTTCATAAATGGTAATAAAAAATTTCATATAAGTTTTTTCTAAAGTTTTTATCTATCCTAACAAAATATTTATCTTTTTCCTCGAGCTTGTACAATATATCCAGGTTTGGTTGTTTTTTGAGCATTTTATTGTATTCTTTTTTGGTAAACATTAATCATCAAATATTTATAGTATTTAGTTTGTCTATGTTTATGTTGTCTTTTATGTGCTTTATAAGATTTATGTATTCTTCTTCAGCATTGTTTGTTGGTAATAAAGGAAGAAATCTTAATCATACTTTAAATCATTTATCAACAAGATAGTTTATGTTTTCTATCCTTTTTTCTAAAGATGCTGTTCATTTCTCGTACCTTTCTATTACTTGGGGTGTATTTATAGAATAGGCAATTTCTGTATTTTGTGGTATAAATCATAAATCCAACAAAGATGAGATGTCTGCAGACTTGGTTCTTATTTCAAGCATAGTATTTTTAAAATCTTCAAAAAACGGTATAAATTCCTTGTTGAAATCTGAAATAAAATCAAATCATTGTGTGTCAGAATAATCTCAGCTAAAAAACCATTTTGTTTCGCTTGAATTTATTTGTTCAATCTTTTTAGAGACTTGTTGTTTTATATCTTCATAATTCAAAAAAAGTATAGGATAGTTGTTTTTAAACAATCCTTGTAGATAACAATAATCACAAGAAAAAAAACAGTTGAGGCTTGTTTTGATGAAGAAAGAATGTTTGTTTGGTCAGTATTTATCTGGTGTTTTGAGGACTGCGCTTCATTCTAAATTTGCCAGTATTATTTTTTTTTCTGTAGGATTTGGGTGGATTGTTTTATCTAATATGTTTTTGTGACTGTCTATATGTAAAATACTAGCATTTGGAAATTTGTTTATGATGTTTTTTACTTGTTTATAATGTTTGATTTTGTTTTCTATATAAATTATCATTTAAGTTTTTATTTGGTAAAATCTATCTCATCAAGATGATATTTGGGATTGAAATCTTTTTGATTTAAAACTTCTCGTTTTTTAATTTTATGCTTTAAAATCTGGTATTGTTGAAAAGATAAATTCAACTCTTGTTTTAGATGTGATCGGTCTTTTTCTTTGGGGATTTTTTGTATGTATTTTTGTGAGTGTTGTATTAGTTTGTTTATATCTATTTTTTTTCAGATACTATCTGCAGCTTCTTCAAAATCTATATTTGATATATCCTTTCATATTTCATCATAAGGAACTTTTAGTATTATTCTAGGAATATTGTACTTGCTACATACAAATTCAATACCAAAAGACTCCATATCAACAAAGTTTTCTGAAAAATTTTTTTGTTTACATATATTTTCACTACATGCTATACTTTCAATTTTTTCATATTTAAAGAAGATTGGTACAATTAGCTCTTTATTGGTGTGGATGTTTTTGATTCTTCATACTTGAATAGCTGGTGGTTTTTCATTGCTTCGTCAGCATATTCCAATGTTTATTACAAAATCAATTTTATTTTTTTCTAAGAAAGATGTGAAGTTTTGTATTGTTTGATAATTTCCTATTCCAGATGCTAGATAAAAAATTTTGTTTTTTTGGGGATGTGAGATGTTTTTGATCTGTTTTTTGACAGATTTCAGTTCTTTATTGCTAGCACATACAATTAAAATGTTGCTCATGGGTTTTTTGGTAAGATAGCTTAAAGCTTTGTTTTTAGTATATTAATTCTCTTTTTTCATTTTCCAGTTTTCTGATATCAATACTTAAAAATTCATTGTCTTGATAGTATTCTTGGAATTTTGGCCATTCTATACATATCCACTTGTATTCTTCAATTTTCTCAAGTATTCATTTTTGAATCATATCTTCTGGGGTTTCAAGCCTGTACATATCAATATGTAATAATGTTTCTTCATACTCATGCATATAAGAGTATGTAGGACTTTGTATTTTTGATTCATCGATTTTTAGGAAATTAGCTACTCATTTAACAAATTGAGTTTTTCCCGCTCATAATTGTCAGTTTAGTAATATTTTTGATTTTTTTTGTATTATTTGATGGGCTTTTTCTTTCATTTCATTAGGTGAGTTGATTATCATTTTTAGGTTTTGATTGGTAAATTTGTTGGTTATTATAAATTTTGTTTTTGAATTTTCAAAGCTTTTTCTTTGTGAACTTAAATATTAAGCTTTATAATTAAAATCATAAGTAGCTGATTGAACTTTTAATTAATAAAAGTTTTGTTTTCAATAAAGAAAACTCTATTTTTGAATTTGTCTGTTAAAAGAAGATAATTTATTGTTGAATTTTTGCAAAAAATCTTTATAAGGGTATGATAGATGTGCCTTCGTAGTTCAACGGATAGAACGTCCCCCTCCTAAGGGGAAGATGCGGGTTCGATTCCTGCCGAAGGCAGATTTGATTGGGTTCAATATTTATTTTATATAACAAAATCTATGTCAAAAATATCTACAGATCTTGTAAAACCTTTTCAAAGGCATGAGAAAGATAATGGTTCTCCAGAAGTGCAAATATGAATACTTACTGAAGAAATATGAACTTTACAAGAACATTTGAAAAAGCATCCTCAAGATGTTGATGCTAAAAGAAGTTTGTTGAAAAAAGTAGCAAGAAGAAGAAAATATCTTAGGTATCTAAAGGAAAATGATATTGAAAGATATACTCTTGTAGCAAATAAGCTAAAATTAAAAGTATAATTTTTAGTTGTGCTTTTGAATAACCATTATTTAGACTTTTGAAAAGGCGGCAATTTATTTAATTTATTTATTTAATTAATTTTATATCATAATGGATTTACAAAATTTTTTGAACTGAGTTCAAAATGAGACTGTAACAGTCCCAAAAATTAAAGAGTGAAAAAAAACAAAGGGTACTGTAATCAAAAAAATTGAAAAATGAGTTTTAGTTAGTTGTCAGGATGATACATTCACTTGACTTATACTTCCTAAAGAAGCAAAAGACTTGGAAAGAAATGGAGTTGATCTTTCTCCAGGTACGGAGCTTGAAGCAGAAATTATAAATCTTGATACTATGGATGATGAGTGATATTTTGTGATATCAATATCAAAATTAATACAGTATGATGTTTGGAATTCAATCTTGGAAAAAACAAAAAAAGATGAAACAATTACTGTTGTTCCGTCAGAAGCAAATCTTTGAGGTTTGTTGGTAGATATGCACTGAATAAAATGATTTATTCCTTTATCTCAACTTGCTCCAGTAAATTATCCAAGAGTAGAAGATGGTGATCAAGAAAAAATCTTTGAGCAGTTGTTGGATTTGATGGGTAAAGAATTCCAGGTAAGAATTATAAATATTGATGAGGATTGAAAAAGGCTTATCTTATCAGAAAGAGAAGCATTAAGAGAAGAAAAAGATAAAATAATGCAAGATCTTGATATTTGAAAAGAGTATGAATGAACAATATCAGGGGTATCAAGTTATTGATTATTTGTTACTATATGAGGTTGAATAGAATGATTGGTGCATGTTTCTGAAATAACATACTGACACGTTGATAATATTGAAAGATTTGGTAATATAGGAGATAAAGTAAATGTAAAAGTGATTTGATATGAAGACTGAAAAATATCATTATCAATGAAAAAACTAAAAGGTGATCCATGGAAAATTATACCTCAAAAATTCCAAATATGAGATATTGTTGAAGGTGAAGTAATAAGATTTGTACCTTATGGTGTTTTTATTAGAGTGTATGATGATATAAACTGATTGATACACCTAAGTGAAATAACATGAAAAGCAGTTTCAAATCCTGCTGAAATTGTGAAACCATGACAAAAAGTAAAAGCAAAAATTATACTAATGGATCCAGATAAAAGAAAAATGTGACTTAGTATGAAAGCATTAGAAGAAGAAAAAGAATGAAAATCAAGATCTTCTAAATCAACCTCAGCAAAAGAACAAAAGTCTGAAAAAGTTGTAGTTAAAAAGAAGAAAGATCAGTAATACAAAAAAATATTAAAGAAAAATCTGGGTAGTTTAAGTACCCAGATTTTTTTTAATTGAAAACTATTTTTAAATCAATATCATTTGGTATGTCAATATATAAATATATAAACAAAAAATATAATGATAAAATACATTAAAAAAAAACTTTGAATTTCAGATAAAAAATATGTTAGAAAGCAAGTTGACTTGTATGTTTTGGAGTTGCTTGAAGAAGAATTTTTAAATCAAAACTTAGATTATGTAAATATAAATAAAAAAATAAATAAAAAGTTTATAAAAAGCTTATGAGTAAGTATAGCATATGTTAGAAAAAGAGTATTTTATCATATATGAGTTGGGAACATAGATCTAAAAAATCAAGATTTTAACAATCCAAGAAGTTTTAGAAAAAAATTAAAAGAAAATGGAATTCCATTATTAAAAATGATTAAAAAAACTAAAAACTGATTTAGTATAGATAGATCTTTGTATTACAAATACTTTCTTGAAGTTAAAATCACAAGAGATTGATTAAAACAAATTTCAAGATATAGAGAAAAATTGAACAGAAGATTTCTAAGTTTTGACCTTAAAAGACTAAAAGAAATATATGAATATTTTTTTTACACCAAAAAATTGGCAACAGGTTTGGGGGCTTTAATTGTGGTTGTTTTTTCTGTTATGTGGTCTCTTAGTATAGAAGATACAAGAAATTATATGGCCTCGGTTTTATCTCCTAAAAATGATTTTCCATTATCTAGTCAACAAGATAAGTACTTTTCTCCTGTAAATATTCAAAAAGAAAATCAAATATATGATGTTTTCACTAAATGAGTATTTGAAAATTATGATGTGTTCTGACTAATGCCAGATAATATAAGACAAATAAGGTATAGAAGAATTTCAGAAAATATTGCTTTATACCAAGTAGAGACAATAGAATGAAAAGAATTTTACTTTAACATAAAATATGAGTGATGAGTTTACTATGTTTCAGATATTACAAAAAGATTTGAAAATTAAACATAAATTTCTCTAGGTTTTGCTCAATCAGCTGGTC
This sequence comes from Candidatus Absconditicoccus praedator, assembly GCF_021057185.1. Taxonomy (GTDB): domain Bacteria; phylum Patescibacteriota; class Gracilibacteria; order Absconditabacterales; family Absconditicoccaceae; genus Absconditicoccus; species Absconditicoccus praedator. The sequence continues at coordinate 683,841 of NZ_CP054059.1, read as the reverse complement.
ATACAACTCATCTTTCTTCAAGAATATCCATTATTTTGGCAGCTCTTGCAAATCAAATTCATAACTTTCTTTGAAGCATAGTGGCAGATGCTTTTTTGGTTTCACTTATTATTTGTATTGCTTGCTCTACTAACTCATCATCATCTCATCCTCCTCATCATGTCACAGTTTCTGCTTTTGATTCCAAAATATTTATTATTTCTGGGTGATATATTTGACTTTCTTCTATTCATGTCATATATTTTTCTTTTATTTTGGATACAACTTCTTCTGTTTCATCTGTATCTACAAATGGTGCCTGTATTCTTACTGGAAATTTAGTATTTGGGTCCATATATAGCATGTCTCATTTACCTACCAGATCTTCTGCTCATTTGCTATCAAGTATTGTTCTACTATCTACTAATGAAACCACACCAAATGCAATTCTTGTTGGTATGTTTGCTTTAATTACTCAAGTAATAACATTTACAGATGGTCTTTGTGTAGCCAGTATCAAATGAATTCATACAGCTCTTGCCATTTGGGCAATTCTTGCTATATAGTTTTCTGTATCTTTTTTACTTCAGCTCATCATAAGATCTGCAAGCTCATCTATTATTATAATAAGGCGATACATTTTGTCTTCTTTATTGACTTTTTTGTTGTACTGATCTATATTTCTAACTTTTTGTTTTTTAAGTTTTTGATATCTTTCGTTCATGAAATCCACAGCCCATTTAAGTACTTTTACAGCTTTTTCAGGTTCTGTAATTATAGGAGACAGCAAATAAGGGATTCATTCATATATTCCCAATTCTACTTGTTTTGGATCTACCATTATAAACTTAAGATCTGAGGGTGTGTTTTGATAAATCAAAGATAGAATAAAATCGTTTATTCAAACTGATTTACCACTACCTGTTGCTCAAGCTACAAGTAAATGAGGCATTTTATCTAAGGGTGTTATAACTTTGTTTCAGTCTATTCATTTTCATAATGTTAGGTTTGTTTGTGATTTTCATATATTCTTCCCAAAATTATTTGATCAAAGTATTTCACTAAGGCTAACCATTTGTGGCTTTGGATTTGGTATTTCTACTCATACAAATTCTGTCCCTGGTATTGGAGCTATTACTCTTAATGACTTTGTTTTTAATGCTAATGATAAGTCTTTTTTTAGGTTTTCAATTCTTGCTATTTTGATTCAGGCTTGGGGTTTGATTTTGATTTGTATTACAGTGGGTCATATATTATATCATTCTATACTTACAGGTATTCCAAATTCATCTAGTTTTGCTTTGATAGCTTCAGCTTTTTCTATAAGATAACTATCGTCTATTTCATAGTCAGAAGAATCTTGAGGAGGTTGTAAAATTCAGGTGTCAAAACTAGGAAGGTCTTGAGGAAATTTGATTTGTTTTATTTGTTCTTGTTTTTCGTGAGTTTTTTCATCTATTTTTTTGTTGAATTTTTCTTTTATTAGAGATTTGACAGTATCATCAGTTTGTGGTTTTTCTGTGGAGGGCTGATTATTATTTGTATTTGATTGGTTTCAACTTGTTCAAGGTATATAATCAAAAAGAGTTTTTGTTTTCTCTTTGTTGTCTTTAGAATCATTTTTATTTTGTGATTGAGATTTTTTACTGGTTGGCTGTTCTTGTACAACGAATTTTAGACTCCACAAAGAGAATTTAATATTTAATGAGTATAATATCCATATTATGATTCACAAAAATGCAATAATAAAAGCTAGTTTAATAGCTTCTTCTTGTCATCCCAAAAGAAAATTTGCTCAAAGAACTGTTGTATATCAAATCCATCATCCTAAATCTTCAGGACTGTGATTGGAGTCTTCTATTAGTGGGAAGCTAAATATTCCTGTTGTAGCTAGGATAAGAAAGAAAAATTTTTTGAATATTCAAGTCTTGAGAATTTTCTCGTTTATAAGTATATAGGTTCACAAAATAAAAAGTACTGCAAAAAATATGTATGATCATAACTCTCAGAATACAAAATAAGAAGGAATTGATATTATACTAAAAAGTGGGGATCATTCAGCCATAAATCTAGCAAAAAAAAACGTTGCTCATATCCCCAAAAAAGAAAATCATATTTGGTATTTATTCAAGGTTATTTTTTTTGTTTTCTTTCTTCTTTTTCTAGCCACTTTATTGCTGTTAGGATTTTAAAGCTTGTCTTTCTTTATAATTATTTTATAGTTATTTTCAATATTTAAATTTTAGTTGCTTTTTTTAACATTTTTTGAGTATATATATGACTCTGTTTATATCATTCTCAAAAAGACTATAATTATGTTGTTTGTGAATTTTTAAATTTAGTTTTTTGCTGCTTTTTTTGATAATTTCCAGTTCTTCTTCGTCGAATTGTTTATAAAGAATTATATAGCCTTGTTTTTTGGTAAGATGTGTAATTTGTTGCAATAGTTTGTCCGCATACCCAACAGCTCTTGCTGTTATATAATCAAAATTTTGTTTTTCTTGTTCTGCTCTTCCTCGTTTGCAGTAAACATTTTGTATGCCCAGTTTTTCAATAATTTCATTGACTGCTTCAATTTTTTTTCTTTTGGAATCAAGTCATACAAAATTGCATTTTGGGTTGCTTATAGCCATTGGTATAAGTGGAAAGCCTCATCAAGTTCATACATCTATAATACTAGAACCAGGCTTGAAAGTTAGTATTTTGTTGATTTCAAGGCTATCTTGTATATGTTTTATACGAACTCATTCTTCATCTTTTATTGCAGACAAGTTGATTTGACTGTTTTTTTCTAGAAAGGTTTTTATTAACTTTTCCCACATTTTTGGTTTTATTAAATTAAATTGAACATACTACTTTCTTCGTTTTTACTTAGGGGTAATATATTGAAATATGACATACATTCTCATGAATTAAGATATATATCTTTGTACATATAACTAGTTCAGTCAATAAATACTTTTTTATGTCAGTTTGAATCTATCTGGTAGGGTGGGCTTAAATTGTATGAATTAAAAAGTTTGGTAAATAAAAGTTCATAAGCTGGAGTATAAAAATTTAACTTGAATCATTCAGGTATTATTTTGAATGTATTTCAAAATTGATTTTGAAAATTTTTAATAATATGTGGGAAGTCTTCATTTTTAAAGTTTGTTTTTATGGTTTCACTTATTAGTATGTCTATTTTTTCTTTTAACTCTATGTTGTTTGCATCTTTGTTATAAAATTCTACTTTTTTTCAAAGATCAAAAAATTCAACTATTTTTTTTGATAAATTTAATGAATAAGGATTTTCTTCTATAAATATCACTTTTTTGGCTCCAAGGTGTAATGCCATAATTCATAGTATTCAGGTGCCAGATCAGGCGTCTACTATTGTTATGTCTTTTTTGTTTGTATCTTTTATTGCTTTTTGTATTGCTTTAAAAAAATATCTATTTCTGATGGTGTCTTCTGCGCAAAATACTGCATCAGAAGTTGGTAATTTGTGTTGGTTGTCTTTTTGCTTATAAAAATCAATATTTTGATTTTTTAAAATTTCTTGAATTTGTTGATTTACTTTGTCAAAAAGGTTCATTTAAGTTGTCTACATATTTATTAAAAAATTATCAAAAACTTCTATATATTTCTAGAAAATTCATTCATTCTTTTGTAATGGCTTTAGGGTTTTTATGCATGACTTCTGACAGGTATGTGATTATTTTTCATCCTATTTTGATTCATTCATACATAAGTCCTTGAAGTTCTTCACTGTCTTTTTTTGTAAGTTTAACTCATTCAGAATTTATTTTTTCCTGCATATCAAAGTAACAATTCAATGCTGATTCTAATCTACAAATTTCTTTGTAAAATTTTATAGCTTCAGCATCGTTTTGGATTTCTGATAAACTCAAAAGCTTTGTTTGTGCTGGTATGGGTTGGCTTCATATACTTATAAGCTGGGATTTTGTTTCTTCAAGAATCCTTTTGGTGGCGCTATCTTTGATTTTTTTGATTGCATTTTCTAAGTTTTCTGTATTTATCATATTGGCTTTTATTTTTAAAATCCGAGTTTGTTATAAAAATATATTTATATATTTCAACAAAAAGTTGAAAAACTTGTATAAATCAGTATAAAGTAATGTATTAGTTTTAACACTCAAATAAAATAAATATGACACAAGAATACGATGCATCGCAAATTAAAGTTTTGGAGTGATTGGAGCCTGTTAGGCAAAGGCCTTGAATGTACATTTGAAGTACTGATACAAAATGACTTCATCATATGGTTCAAGAAATTGTAGATAATGCTGTAGACGAGGCGTTGGGTTGATATTGTTTTAATATAACAGTTGTGTTGCACAATACCGGCTATGTTACTGTGTATGATGATGGTAGATGAATACCAGTAGATAAACATGAAAAGACTTGAAAATCTGCTTTGGAAACTATTCTTACTGTCTTGCATGCAGGTTGAAAATTTGAAAAGTCAGCCTATAAAGTTTCATGATGACTTCATTGAGTTGGTAGTTCTGTTGTGAATGCACTTTCAGAAGAAATGATAGCGCAGGTGCAAAAAAATGGTAAGATATATCAGCAAACTTATAAAATGTGAGTTCCCCAGACTGATATAGAAGCTATTTGAGAGTCGGATAAGACCGGAACAATAATAAGTTTCAAGCCAGACTCCAAAATATTTGAAACTGTAGAATTTTCTTTTCATACTGTGATGAGTAGGCTTAAGCAGTCTGCATATTTGACTCCTTGAGTTTGTTTTACTATAGTAGATGAAAGAGTAGATCAAAGACAAAGGTTTTATTTTGAGTGATGAATAAAAACTTGGCTAAAAAATATTGTATGAGAGCAAAAAACTTTGAGTACACAATATTGTCTTCAGCAAGAGTGAGAAGATGTTTTTGCAGATATTTCTTTTCAATATGTGGATAGTACCAATGATAATATTATGTCGTTTGTAAATAATGTTCATACTGTAGATTGAGGAGCTCATGTTAATTGATTTAAGAATGCATTATTGAAAATAATTAATGAGACGGCTCAGTCAAAATCTTTGATTGATAAGAAAATAGGTGAATATCAGATGTCTGATATTACAGATTGATTGTATGCTATTATAAGTATAAAAATTCCAGAGCCCCAATTTGAATGACAAACAAAATCTAAGCTTTGAAATAGTTATGTAAGAAAAGAAGTAGAAAAAATTACTTATGAATATCTAAAAGAATACTTCAAAGAAAATGAAGAAGAGTTCAAAAGAATTGTAGAAAAAATTCAACTAAGTGCTAAAGCTAGAATTGCAGCTAAAATGGCCAAGGAAACAGTTCTTAGAAAAAATGCTATTTCTTGAGGTGTTTTGCCTGGTAAACTTGCAGATTGTAGTATCAAAAAAGCAGAATGAACAGAACTTTATATAGTAGAGGGTAATTCTGCAGGTGGTAGTGCTAAGCAATGAAGAGATAGTAGTTTTCAAGCTATTTTGCCTTTGAAAGGTAAAATATTAAATACAGAAAGTGCAGCTATGCAAAGAATACTTCAAAACAATGAAATTAAATCTATGATAATAGCACTTTGAGCAGGAATCAAAGAAAATTTTGATGCTTCTAATCTAAGATATGAAAAAATTATAATAATGACAGATGCTGATGTGGATGGTGCACATATTAGAACTTTGCTTTTGACATTTTTTTATAGATATATGAAACCATTGGTAGAAAATGGTCATTTGTATATAGCTGTTCCACCATTGTTCAAACTTAAACAATGAAAAAGAGAAGATTATATTTATCCTCCAAATGATGATTTAACTCAGGCTATAAGTGATTTTAATTACAATCCTGATAGTGTGCAAATAAGTAGGTATAAATGACTTTGAGAAATGAATCCAGAGCAGCTTTGGGAAACTACAATGGATCCTGCTAATAGAAAAACTATGCAAGTAAGTGTAGAGGATGCACAAGAGGCAGATAGACTCTTTAGGGTGTTGATGTGAGAAGATGTAAGCATGAGGAAAAATTTTATACTAACTCATGCAAAAGATGTGAAAGAGTTGGATGTATAATTTTATGATAGAATTTTAAAAATAAATAACTGTTTATGATAAACTATAAAACAAACCGAGATTTATCAAAATTTTATAAATCTTTGGATGATCCTCAAATAGAAGAAGACAAAAAGCAAATACAAAAACTAGTTGATGATATAGTAAAAAACTATAAATGAAAAATTAAAACTTTTACAGAAGATGATTTCTTGAACTTTTTTCAAAAGAAAAGTAAAATTTCTTATACTGCAGGGAAGATATGAAGATTCCTTAATTTCAAATCTTCTCTTGATACTCAAAATCAGGAAGTGCTAAAAAAACTTTGAGAGTTTGAAGACTTTATGACAAATGAATCCAATAAACTACTTTTTGTGTCTCAAGAAATAAAACAAATAGGTTATGATAAACTTATTGAATTTTCTAAATCCCCAAAATTAAAAGATTATTCAAACTGGTTTGTGCAATCAGCTAATGGTATCAAATATCTTTTGTGAGAAAAAGAGGAGTATGTGATAAATATGAAAGATACTGCTACTAGTAATGTTTTGGATAATCTTCGTGAAGAACTGACTTGAAGTTTTGTTTTCAGGATGAATATAGAATGAAATATCAAAAACCTATCTGAAGATGAAGTAAGATCTCTAAGGTCTGACACAAATCCAGAAACTAGAAAAAAAGCTTTTGATGCTATCAGAAAAAAATATCTTGATAAAAAAGTTCAAATAACACTTGGGAATATGTATTCAAGTATTGTTAAAAACTGGGTAACAGAAGTGAAAATTAGAAACTACAACACAGTGATGGAACCTCAAAATGTATCAGAAGAATTGGATAATCAAGTAGTGGATACTTTGCTTGAAGAAGTTGAAAACTCTTATCCTCTTTATCAAAAATACTTATGATTGAAAGCAAAACTTTTGTGAAAAAATAAGCTGGAATACTATGATATATTAGCTCCTGTTTCATCAGAAGAAAGAAAAATGCCTTTCGAAGAATGATTGGATTTATTTTTGAAATCTATGAAAAATTTTGATTCTCAGTTTTATGATTTTGCTGTAGATATGTTTGAGGATGGTAGAGTAGATGTCTTCCCCAAAAAATGAAAAAGATGATGAGCTTTTGCAAGTTATTCCAAAGATTTTGATAGTTTCGTTCTTTTGAATTATTCATCAAAACTAAATGATGTATCTACTATATCTCATGAAATCTGACATGCTATTCATGGATACTTTTCTCAAAACCAAGCTTTACAAGTTTTTGATACTTGATTGAGCTTGGCAGAAACTGCTTCTGTTTTCAATGAACTTGTTTTTACAGACTATCTGAAGCAAACTCTATCAAAAAAAGAAAAAATATCTTTACTGGTAGATATGATAGAGGATGCTTTTGCTACTACTTTTAGACAAATACAATATATCCTCTTTGAAAGGAGAGTTCATCAAAGTTTTTATGAATGAAAACACCTAACATACAAAGACTTCAACAATATATGGAGAGAAGAGCAAGAAAAACTAGTAGGGGATAAGATAAGTTTTGATGTACCAGCAGATAAAGAAACATGATGGTCTGGTATTCCTCATATTTTTGCGGTACCTTTTTATTGTTATTCTTATGCTTTTGGTAATATACTAAGCTTTTCATTGTATCAAAAATATAAAAAAGATGGAGAAAGTTTTATACCAAAATATAAAGACATACTTAGAGCAGGATGAAGCAAAACTCCTTATGATTTGCTTATTCAAAATTGAATAGATATTTCTTCAAAAAACTTTTTCAAAGACTGAATAGCTGTGATAGAAGATATGGTAGATGATTTGGAAAGTTTAGTTTAATCAATTAGTTTGATGTTATAGGCTTTGATACTTGTGGGTATAGGTACATTGTGTTATGAACTTAGTAATGTGAAAATGAAAAAAATCAAAGATGAACTTAGTGATTATCAAAAAGCTTTGGTTCTTTGAGTTTTTATTTTTTTTATATTTTTTCTGATTTTTTGGGTTACCTGAAATTGGCAGTATGAGTTGAGTTTTTTGAGTTTCTGAGTTGCTGTAGCATCTATATATGTACTTGTTGTTTTTAAGCTAAAATTAAAAAAATAAAAAGATATTGATTTTTAAGAAAACTTTTATATAATACCTTTAATATATAAAAAATATTGACAATATTAGGTGTAGTGTGTTGTTTTTAATAATAAAAATTAAAATGGTAAGACAGCAACCTCAGACTCGTTCAAATAATTTAGATTCAGAAGTATTGGATGGTTTGGATCCTTCTGCATCAAAATCAGAAGGTGTAAGTGCTAGTTTTGCAAGACAGCTTGTAGATAGTTTTTTAGACAATTATTTCTCAAAACCCTCAGATGCTCCTACAGATGTAGATTACTTAAATCGGGAGATTGCTCAAGAAATTATAGGTGATCCAGATGATTATCAGAACAATCGTTGAGCAAATATGCCTCAAACTTTTGCTGTAACCAAAGAACAGAGAAGAAAAACAATGTTTTATGTTGATAAGTTTCGAGTTCCTTGAAGACGACTTGATAATGTTTTACTATTTCGGCACGAAGATACATTACATGCACTTAATGATATAGAGGTTAAAGAATTTGTAGAAACTCATAGAATTATGTATAATATACCAGATAGTTTAAAAGAAGAGGTGTTTAAATTAAGATACAAAGTCTATTGCGAACAAAGAGGCTGGGAGCCTCCAAATAGTGCAAAAAAAGACAGGGATTACTATGATGACCTTGATTGTACCCATCATGTATCTTTGCAAAATACAGAAACAGAGGGTGTTGTCTGAACATCAAGGATTATAGTTAAAACACAAGAAAATCCTGTGCAGCTACCTGTAGAAAAAATTTTTAATGTGGATTTATTGGAAGAAAATGCTGGTGAGCCTGTATGTGAAATATCTAGATTATGCAAACATCCAAACGCAACCAGTAGCCTAATCCTTCCGACTTTGGCTTTTATTAGTTTACACAAAGTTATGTGTATTGAAAACATACCAAATGCTTATATGATTATGGAGCCTAGACTTGCCAAGCTACTTCAAAGGTGAGCATGAATAAATTGTCAAAAAATATCACGTACTATAAATTACAAATGACCTAGAGCTTTATATAGAATACCTGCACAAATTGCTAAAGATGCAGTAGAAAAAAATAAAAGAGTAAAACATTTAATTTTTCATTATGGTAGACAAATTGATACAGTAGCTAGTGCAGTTGCTATAGAAAGGTTACAAATGCCAGCAATTGTTCCAGATGATTCAAAATCCAAGATGGTAAAATATGATTGAAATAATCTTATAAAATAGTTTATTGAAAAGTAAAATATATTTTCTTTAATAAACTTGTTGCTTCTTTTAGTTTTAAAAATCATAACTAAACTTTATATGTTTTGTATATTTTTTAATTTCTTGTTGAAAATTAACTAAAATGACAATATATATAAACATATTTAAAATTTTAATGAAGGTTTAATGTCACAAATAATATCTATAAATCCGGCCACAGAAGAACTAATAGCAAGATACGATTATATTTCTAAAGAAGAAATAGATCAAAAAATCAAAAAAGCAGAAAAAACTTTTTATGAATGGAAAAAAGTTTCATGAAATGAAAAAAAACAGTATTTTCTAAATCTTGCAGAACTGATACAAAAAGAAAAGTCCAACTTGGCAGATCTAGAATCCAAAGAAATGGGTATGCCTTATCATGTTTCTTATCAAGGTATTGATAAGTCTGTAGGTCTTATAAAATGGTTTGCAGAAAATTTTCAAGATATTCTCAAAGAGCAATATTACCAATCAGAGGGTGTAAAAGTAAAATCCCAGTATGATCCTTTGTGAGTGATATATGGTATAGCTCCTTGGAATTTTCCTTTCAATCAAGTTCTTAGGGCAGCAGTCCCAAACATTTTGGCTGGAAATACTACAATATATAAACATGCAGAAAATGTTCCTTTGTGTTGAGAAAAGTTGGAGGAGCTTTTTAAAAAGGCAGGATTTCCTGATTGAGTTTATCAAGATATCAAAGCATCTACCAAAGATACCGAATATATTATTTCTCAAAAAGCTATTGCTTGAGTAAATCTAACATGATCAGAAAATGCAGGAAGTATTGTTGGTTCTTTGGCAGGAAAGTATCTGAAACCGTCAGTATTAGAGCTTGGTGGGAATGATGCATTTATTGTGGCAGATACAAGTGATTTGAGTGGTGTGGCCAAAGAAGCTGTAAAGGCAAGAGTTTCAAATTGTTGACAAAAATGTAATTCTTCAAAAAGGTTTATAGTAAGAGAAAGTGAGTATGATAAATTTTGTGAATATTTCAAGGAACATATGGAAAATTTGATAGTATGAGATCCAATGGATTCAAATACACAAGTATGACCAATAGCAAGACAAGATCTAAGAGACAAACTCCATTATCAAGTTCAGCAAACCATTCAACAATGAGCCAAACTTCTTACTTGATGATACAAAATGGAATGATCTTGATATTATTATGCTCCTACTGTGTTGGCAGATGTTACTTCTTGAATGACTTCTTATCAAGAAGAACTATTTGGGCCTGTGGCTTCTATTATCAAAGTAAAAGATTTGGATGAGGCTGTAGAAGTTGCCAACAATTCTGATTTTGGTCTTTGTGGTTGTGTTTATGGAGATGATATAAATCAAACTGTTGATATTGCTTCAAGGATACATACTGGTATGGTGTTTATCAATCAACCTGCTGGTTCCAAGGCAAGCTTACCTTTTGGTGGTGTTAAGAAATCAGGTTATTGAAAAGAAAACTGACCTGAATGATTAAAAGCATTTACCAACAAAAAAGTAATAGTTTATAATCCTCAAGAAGAAAATAAAAATAATCCTAATTTTTGTTAGTTAATCTAATTATATTTTTCGTATAATTTCTTTTTTTCATTGATTTTTTAAAATTTCATTTACCCTGGAAAAATGTTTGCATCCAAAAAAACCTCTATTTGCTGAAAATGGACTTGGATGTGCTGCTTCTAGTATATAATGTTTATTTTTATCTATCAATGAGTTTTTCTCTTTGGCATAATTTCACCAAAGAAGAAATATGATTCATGACTTGTTTTCTGAAATTGTTTTGATTACAGAGTCTGTAAACTCTTCCCATCATTGTCATTTGTGTGAACCTGCTTGTCATTTTCTCACAGTTAGAGTAGTGTTTAGTAGAAGTATTCATTGTTCTGCCCATTTTCACAAATCTCCAGAAGATCACATTTCTATTCAAAGATCGTTTTGGATCTCTTTGTATATGTTTTGTAAGGAAGGTGGTCTTGATATTCATTCATTTACAGAAAAAGCAAGTCAATTGGCTTGATCTGGTCAGTGATAAGGATCTTGTCATATTATTACAACTTTAAGCTTATCATAGGGGCATTTATCAAAAGCAGAGAAAATTTTTTCTCCGGGAGGGTAAACTTCATGATTTTGTTTTTCTTTGATTAAAAATTGTTTGAGATCTATGAAATAGTCTTTTTGGAATTCATCTTTTAGTGCAGAAAACCAGGATTTTTCTATTTTGGGATTTACTTTCATTTGGATGAGTGATTTGATATAGATAAAATTTTTGTTAGTATAATAGTTTGTTTTGTGTTATCAATATTTTTTGTGTAAATTTTTTTAAAATTGTGTGTTTGAAAAATTATTTAGTGTTTTATTGTAATTTAAATCTTAAAATCTTAAATAAAGACAACTTTCTCATAAATTTGCATTTTTGTGTCAAAATATTTATAATTTATATTAGGATATATTTTTAATATATAAAAACCAAATCATGGGTGTTGAAAACCCACCAGAAAGAACTCCTGAAGAGGAGGAAATAGAAAACACTAGGAAAGAGTTGTCCCAACTTGAAGAAGAGCTCAAAATGGCAGAAAAAAGATTGGATAAAAAATAATATTTTCTGTGTTCAAAAAAAAGAGTAATCCAAAAACTTTAGATTACTCTCTGTTTAAATTTTCAAATATTTATTTACTACTAAATTCCAACTTTTCTCAATTTTTTGAGCTTATTTGTACTGTTGCTCATTCTTTGATTTCTCAGTTTACTATTTTCATAGCTAATTCATCTAGTATATGTTTTTGAATAGCTCTATTTAGTGGTCTTGCACCAAAACTAGGATCCCATCAAACTTTGGCTAAGAATTCTTTTGCTTCGTCATTTATTTCTAGACTTATTCATTTGTCTTTGCCAAGTTTTGATTGATATTCTTGGATTTGGATATCTATAATGTTTTTGATCATATCTTTGTTGATAGGGTTGAATACTATGATGTCATCAATCCTGTTGATAAATTCAGGTCTAAAATAATTTCATAAATTACTCATTACTTGATTTTCAACTTGTTCTCTTGTTTCTTGAGAGTTGTTTTCTCAAAGTTTTTCCATAATAAGATCCGAAGATATATTACTTGTCATTATCAATATAGTATTGCTGAAGTTGACTGTTCTTCACTGACTATCTGTAAGTCTACCATCATCTAGTACTTGCAAAAGTATATTGAAAACATCAGTATGAGCTTTTTCTATTTCATCTAGTAGTATTACAGAATAAGGTTTTCTTCTAATATTTTCTGTTAGCTGTCATCATTCTTCGTGTCATACATATCCTGGAGGAGCACCTACAAGTCTGCTTACAGAATGTTTTTCCATGTATTCAGACATATCAATTCTTACCATAGCACTTTCATCGTTGAACAAGAATTTGGCAAGAGATTTAGCAAGTTGTGTTTTCCCAACTCAGGTAGGTCAAAGAAACAAGAAAGAACCTATTGGTTTTGATTCGTCTTTTAGTCAGGCTCTTGATCTTCTGATGGCATTGGCTACATGGTTTATTGCTTTTTCTTGTCATATTACTTGTGAGGAAATATGTTCTTCTATTTTGGCAAGTTTTTCTTTTTCGCTTTCTACAAGTTTTGATGCTGGAATTCATGTTCGTTTACTTATGATTGATGCAATATCTTCTGGTTGGACTATATCTTTGATAGCTACTGATCATTGAGTTTTTGCATTTTCTATTTTTTCTTCGTATTGTTTGAGTTGTTCTTGTAGTTTTGGTATTTCACCATACCTTATTTCTGCTACTTTGTTGTAGTCGGTTTGTTTTTCTGCCATAGCAGCTTGGTGTTCTGCTTGTTGGATTTTTTCTTTTAGGTTTTGTACTTCCAAAACCATTTTTCTTTCTTCTTCCCAAGCAGATTTCATGCTTTGATATTTTTCTTTCAAGTCTGCTATCTCTTTGTCTATTTGCTGGAGTCTTTCTTTGTTTTTTTCAGTTTTTTCTAGATTTAGGGCTTGTTTTTCAATTTCAAGTTGGCTTAGTTTTTTTTCTAATCCTTGAATTTCTTCTGGCATAGAAGTAAGAGACATTTTCACACTAGCTGCAGCCTCATCCAAAAGATCTATAGCTTTGTCTGGCAAGAATCTTTCTGTAATATATTTGGTAGAAAGATCTACCGAAGCAACTACAGCATCATCTTGTATTTTTACTCAATGATGAGCTTCATATCTTTCTTTTATTCATCTAAGTATAGCAATACTATCTTGTGGTGTAGGTTCATCTACATTTACTTTTTGCATTCTTCTTTCAAGTGCTGGATCTTTTTCTATATATTTTCTGTATTCATTGAGAGTGGTAGCTCAAATCATTCTTATTTTTCATCTGGCAAGTTCTGGTTTTATCATATTTCACATATCCATAGATCATTCTGTTTTTCAGGTACCAACCACACTATGTACTTCATCTATGAAAAGTATTATTTCTCACTCAGCTTCGTTTAATTCTTTTAGTACAGCTTTTAGTCTCTCTTCAAACTCTCATCTGTATTTACTTCCTGCCATCATGCTTCAAATATCCAGTTCTATTATCTTTTTGTTGAGCAGGCTTTCAGGTACTTCTCATTTTGTGATCAGTTGGGCTATTCATTCTACAATGGCTGTTTTACCAACTCATGGGTCTCAGACAAGTACAGGATTGTTTTTGGTCCTTCTGGATAGTATTTGTAGAGTTCTTCTGATTTCGTCTTCTCTTCATATTACAGGATCCATTTTTCATTCTTGGGCTTCTTTGGTGATGTCTCTTCAGTACTTTTCCAAAGCATTTGTATTGGCTTCGGGATCTTGGCTTTGTATTGGTTGTTGTCATTTTACTTGTTGAGCTGCTTCTTCTACCTGTTTTTTGGTAATTCACAAATTTTCCAAAGTATTTTTGGTGAATTCGTTTTTGATATTAAACATACTTACCAAAAAGTGTATTGTAGTGATGTACTCATCTTTCATAGATTTGGCAACTTTTTCTGCATCTATTAATATTTTGTTGAGTTCGTTGCTTATTCCAACCTGTGTTTGTCATGAGATGGTTGGTAGTTTTTGGATGTAGTCTTGAGTTTTTTGTTTTATATTATTTGTTTCCAATCATAATTTTTGTATTATAGAAGGAATATATCAGTCTTTTTGTTCAAGCATAGCCAAAAACAGATGTGATATGTCAATATAACTGTTTTCATTCCCAACTGCTGAGTCTTGTGCTTGTTGTATAGCTTCAAAAGCTTTGCTTGTATATTTTTCAAAATTTGGCATTTTTTAAGTATTTAGATTCTAAATTTTATTATTTTAATAGCACTTATTATTGTTTGGTGCTATATTGATATTAACAATTTGTATAATTTTTTCAAGAGAATTTTATAATGTCTTGATTTTTATGTTTTGAATTATTAGAATTGCTACAATTTATTTGGTAATCTATTGTTTTGGATTTGGAAAAATTGGTGCTGTCTTATTCAATAGATGAGAACATCAAGATCTCTGATCTGAAAAACAAAAATATTCCTTCAAATCTTGACTACTCCAAAATAGGAAAATTTATGGAAGATAACAATCTTAACTTTTTTGTTGATGAGAAAGGTGCAGATTATCACTATAGGTTTTATAATACCAAATCAAAACCTTATATAGTTTATTGGAAATGAGACAGCCAAATACTTGATAAAAAAACAATTTGAATAGTTTGACCTAGGAAGCCGTCAAATTATTGAAAAAAAGTTTTGGAAGAGCTTTTTGAGTATCTTTCTGATAAAGATATTGTCACCATTTCTTGACTTGCTCCATGAATAGATAGTTGGGTGGCCGAACATTCCATCAAAAATAATATCCCAACAATAGCAGTATTGTGATGATGACTTTGATATTATCTTTATTCCAACAAAAGAAACTTTATTCAAAAAATAATAGATAATTGATGACTGGTTATGTCAGAATTCAAACTCAAATCCAAACCAACCAATTTTACTTTTCCTCAAAGAAATAGAATTATAGCAGGTCTTTCAGATTTGTTGTTTTTGCCGGAGGCTTGAGATGGTTCGGGGAGTTTGATAACAGTAGATTTTGCTCTAAAAAGTAATGTGCCAGTATACGCAACTCCCTGAAGGATTTTTGACACTCAAAGTGAATGAGTAAATCAGCTTATCAAAGACAAAAAAATTGGTTTGGTATCAGGTATAAAATCTTTTGTGGAAGATAATTTCTGAAAGATCCAAGAAAAATCAAAGCCTAACATATCAAACCTTTCAACTGAAGAGAAAAAAATATATCATTTTGTGTTTGAGCATAATTGATGTTCATATCAAGAAATAGCAAATTGAGTAGACTTGGACTCGTCTGAAATTCTTGTAGTTTTGTCTTCTTTGGAGTTGCAATGATTGATAAAAGAAGAGTTACCAGATAGCTGGGTGGTGGTATAGATTTATAAAAGAATGGCTAAAAATGTGCTTTTAAGTTTGACATAGATATAAAAAATATTATAATTGATAATATATTTATAAGTATAATAAAGTATGATGGAAAACGATCTTGATTTTAAAATAATGCAAATATTAGAGGAATTGTATTATATAGATACCGAACAAAGACAAAAACTAAAAAATTACTTAAATTTACTAAAAGAAGACAAAAAGAAAAAACTATTTGTTCTTTTGTATGAAAGATATCAAAAAGCAATAGCCAGGCTTAGAGAATTTGTAGCAGATATCAATTTGATATCAAGACATATGGAAGAACACAAAGAGGTTCTTGATGCAGAAAGACTTTTGGAAAACTTATAAATTTATATAACTAAAACAAAAATAAAATGTGAAATATAGAAGCTCCTAGTTTTGAGGAATTAGAAAATCCTTCTGAAACCAGAGAACAAGAAGACAAAAAAGAATCTATAGACTATTCAAATGTAGAAAATCCAGATAAGGATATTGATTCCAGATTTGAAGAGTGTATTGCAAATTTTAAGCCAGGTCAATTGGCTGAATTAATGCCTGAAATGCCTTCTCAAGATGAAGAATGATACGAAGTGTTTGCAGATAGGTTAGATGAGGCCAAATGAAAGTTGGAAGAATGAAATGCAGCAGATGATGTAGATTTTTTTAGAAAATTATCAGAAGATTCAGATTTGGCTTGATTTAAAAATGTAATGGAGACAAAAAAGTAAAATATATTGTTGAAAAATTTAAAAAAAATATTATATTGTTGAATGTATGTTTTATTTCAATTTAGTTGTAGATGAACACAAAGGTATGAGATTTTAGTTGAGTAGCTAGTTAGTAAGTCACATTTTAAAATGTGACTTTTTATTTGTTTAAAAAAATAATGATAAAAAAACATCCCAAAAGAGTATTATTAAAACTTAGTTGAGAAGCATTACAATGAAGCAAAGAATATTGAATAGATGTAAAACTGCTTGAAAAGTTATCAGAAAAAATAGTTTATTTATCAAGATACAAGTGAGTTCAAATTGTTATAGTGATTTGATGATGAAATATATTTAGATGAGTGAGTGGTGCTGCAAGCGGTATTGATAGGTCTCAAGCTGATTATATGTGAATGCTTGCTACTGTGATGAATGGTATAGCTTTGGGTGATGCTATAGAAAAACAATGAAATTCAGTAAGAATAATGTCTGCATTGGAAATTCCAAAAGTTGCTGAAACATTTATTAGAAGAAGAGCTTTGAAACATCTTGAAAAATGAAGAGTTGTTTTGACAGTGAGTGGTACTTGAAATCCTTATTTTACAACTGATAGTGCTGCTGTTTTGAGGGCTTTGGAGTTGAATTGTGATTTTATGATAAAATGAACAAAGGTTGATGGTATATATGATAAAGATCCTTTTGTTGACTCTACAGCCAAGAAATATGAAAATATAGGTATCGATGAAGCTTTGGATAAGTGACTTCAAATTATGGATCAAAGTGCTATAGCTTTGGCCAAAGATGAAAAACTTCCTATTTTTGTTTGTAAGCTTATGGATATAGAAAAAATCCTCTCAAAATCTATAAAATGAACTTATGTAGATGTCACTTAAAATTTAATGCAAACTCTTATTGGTTTGATTTTTGTTTTTAAATAACTATAAATTAGTGTGTTTTTAAGGTTATAAAAACTATACTCTTGTTTAGTTGATGATAAAAAATTTCTTTGAATATGAGTGTTTTCTATGAGTTTGTTCAAATTTTGATATTCAAAGATTTAGTTACTTATTTACTTTTTTTTGATATTGTTATCAATGAAATTTCATATAATTGTATACGGATGTCAGATGAATTATTCAGATAGTGCAAGAATAAGAGCAGTTCTTATAAACTGTTGATTTTCATATGTGGAAAATATTGAAGATGCGGATATTGTTATTTTGGATACATGTTCTGTAAGACAAAAGTCAGAAGATAAAGTCTTTGGAAGATTGAAGCAGATTCCTAAAGACAAAAAAGTATGGATAACCTGATGTATGATCCAGCACAATCTAAATCTCAACAAAATGAAAAAATATGAGGAAACTATACAAAATAATTTTAACTTGTGAAATTTTCAGTGAAAATTGAAAACAAAAAATCCTATTATTGCAGGAATTTATGAAAGCAATATAGAAGATGTTTTGTATCAATACAAAAAATCAAATCCAGATATGAAGTGATTCAAAGATCAGGTTTTATTGTTGAATAATGCATTTAATCCTTTGTACAAAAAGATCAAGAAAAGGTTTGATAATTTGGAGTTGGTTTTTAGGATAGATGATCTTGGTTTTTTGCCTCAAATATTGGAAAAAATAGGTTATAAAATTGAAAAAGTTGATGAAAATATCCAAAATGAATATACTTGAATAATTCCATGATGAGCAAATCAAAATTTGGAAAAAAGGGCAAAAACTGCTTTTGTGCCAATACAAACTTGATGTTCTCAATTTTGTGCTTATTGTATAGTGCCTTATGCAAGATGACTTGAGAAAAACAGATCTTATGATGATATTTTGAAAGAAGTAGACTATCATATTAGTAATTGAGTAGAAGAGATAATATTGGTTGGACAAATAGTAAACAAGCATCCAGAATTCAACAAAATAATAAAAGCTATACTTAAATATAAAAATATTAAGTGGATAAGATATACATCACCTTATCCAACATATTATAATGATGAGTTGTTTTCTATGCATGAAAATGAGGAGAAATTGTGTCCTCATATACATATCCCCGCACAATCAGGCTCCAACAAAATCTTAAAAAAAATGTTTAGGTGATATACTGTAGAGCAGTTTAAGGAGTTTATTGATAAAATTTATTCTTTGGATAGAAATATTAGTATAACTACTGATATGATTATCTGATTCCCATCAGAGACAGAAGAAGATTTTCAGGCTTCTTTGGAGTTGGTAGAGTATGCAAAATTTGATATGATATTTATGTGAGTATATTCTCCAAGACCAGGTACTTTGTGAGCCAAAAAATATGATGATGATGTTTGGGCACAAACAAAATCAAATAGGCGATCTCAGATGAATTCTTTGCTTAGTCATATTTCTTTTGAAAATAATCAAAAAGATGTATGAAAAATACAAGATGTTATGACTACAAAAATAGATGAAAAGGCTATTATTGGATACAATGAGCAGATGAAAAATGTTATTATAAAAAAGCCAGATTATGATATGAATACAGGGAATTTTTGTTGTGTTGAGATAAAAAAATGAGATAGTTTCAATCTTTACTGAGAAATAATTTAGTATTTTCTAAAACTGCTTTGAAATACAAATCCACCCAAACAATTTATACTTGACATAATGATAAATTTTATTAAAAATCAAACAAAGTTTTTAATTTCATAATCTAAAATACTAATGGAAAAATGAATTAATCACTCATCTGAGAGAAATGAAAGCTTAAAACCAAGAGGACTAAGAAACACAACAAAGATAACTGGAGCAGCTTTAGCAACTATACTTGGGGCATCAATTATACAATCTTGAGATTGAAAGAATTTGGAGAATTGACAAACTGTATCAATACCAGGATCAGAAGTATTGGAGGAAGTAGAAAGAAAATGAGTATGAGATAGAATTTCAGAATGAATAAAATCTATGCTAGCAAAATGAGTAGACTTAGTGATACCATCAGCTCATGCATGGGACGATATAGCAGAAGATGATAGTTGGGAAGAAAAATGAGAGAAATCTTTAGAAGAAGCACAAGAAGCAGAAGAAAGAGCACAAGAAGCCCAAGAAAGAGCACAAGAAGCCCAAGAAAGAGCACAACAAGCACAAGAAGAAGCCAGAGAAGTAGAATCAACTAGAATAGAATATGTAAGAGAAATAAAAGGTTTGGTAAATTTATTGTGAGTAGATTTTGCAAATACTTGATTAGAAGAAAAACGAAACTTTTTGAAAGAAAAATGAGTACAAAGAGATCTAACAGAAGAAGAATCACAAAGAATCCTTGACTATACAGGAGATATTTCAGCTTATATAGAAGCTAATTATTAAAATTCTAAATAAAAACAAAAATGCAAAATCCAGAAGTATGACCTAGAGTAGAAGAAATAGAATCTTGAGAATCACAAGACCAAAGAGAAGATATTGAATGACAAGAAAAGCTAGAACAAGCCAATAATTTTGTAGTAGTAAACAATCTAGTAGAACAAATAGATCAAAGACATGAAAATATGGATAGTCAGACTTATTCAGAAACTTCTAGATTTCTTCAGTGTAAATTTGACAAATCCAAGATCAAATCATAGAAAAAAATAAACTTTTTTTGCAGACACACAAAGGAGAGAATATGAATAGTCAATGATTCAAAGATAAACTGATAAAAGCTGGATATATAGATAGTGTGTTATTGTAGTTTCTTGGCTCAAAATATCTTGATTTTTGGGAAATAACATTTATAAGAACGATAGTCAATAATTTTATTTTTTAATTTATAAGTATGGTTTATAAAGCTTTGAAGAATTGAGAAGTTAAGTATGTTTGAAACAATATAAACAAGTCTCAAAAAATTAATTTTAAAGAAGTTGAAACTTCTTTACTTGAAAACAGAGTTTCAAGAGTTAAAAATGAAAAAATGTTTTTGCATATTGCAAATATAGATAATGCAGTATTTCAAGCAACTGTAGAATATTTTGTAAAATTGTGAGCAAAATGGACTAATTTACCACTTACAACTCTTATGATTTCTTCTCCTTGAGAAGTATATGCATGACAAAAACTAGATTATACAACAGATACTTTACCAGTTGAACTTCCAAATTGGTTTTGAAATGACAGAAAAATATTTTTATCTGAAAGTTCTCAATTTTATTTAGAATTACAATTACTTATAAAATGACTAGATCAAGCTTTTAGTATTTATAATTCTTTTAGAAAAGAAAAATCTGATGCAACTCATTTATCTGAATTTCAACATATAGAATATGAATGAAAAGTTGATTTAGAATGAGATATTAAAGTATTTATGTGATTGTTTGAACATATTTTTAATTATGTAGTGAAAAACAACAAAGAGGATTTACTATTTTTCTTATCAGAAGAAGAACTAAAAAATAAAATTGATTTAGTAAATAAATGACCTATGAGAATATGATTTAGAGAAGCTTTAGATTTACTTTACAAAGAAACTTGAGATGAAAAATATAAAGATTTTAGTTTAAAAAATTTTTGAACTTGGGAAGAGGTAAAATTAACAGAAGTTTTAAAATCAAATGTAATTGTTGAAAAATTTCCAATGCTTCAAATCCCTTTTTATCATGCTATAGCAAAAGAAGAAATTGATGGAGTTCCAGTTGCAAAAAATGCTGATTTTATACTTTACTGATTTAGAGAAACTATATGAGCTTGAGAGAGAATAAAAGATAAGAATGTTTTACTAAAAAAAGCTGAAATATTTAATCTTCCAGAAAATGATTATTTACCATATTTACAAACAAGAGATTTTTTAGATTATGAAGTAACAAGTTGATTTTGAATGGGGTGGCAAAGATTAACTCAATGGATTACAAACCAACCATATATTTATGAAGCAACTGTGTTTCCTAGAACTCATTTAGTTCCTAATCCTTAGAAGTATGGAAAAAGAAAAGTGAATAGATTTACTTGAAAGATTAAAATCTAATTCTTTAACTGAACAGGTTATCGAAAACTTTAGAAAAAAACTTATTTCAAGATTGAAAACTTGTGATAAGAAAGAAGAAGAAATAAGTAATTTATTTCAGTTTTTTGAATCAATTCCACCAACTGATTTATATAATTTTTTAAGATTTTTTACAACGAAAACTATCTTAGATAGTATTTCGTCATGAACATTAATACAAAATTATAATAGTAATAATCTTGTAAAACCAAAACAAAAAATTGATATAAGAAAAATTAGAAAGATTGAGGATTATTTTATAGATTGTTTTTTAGATTGAACTTATGAATATTTGCAAATTTCTCCATTAAAACCACTATGATCTTCATATATAATATGAAAAAATTCTCCTTATAAAGTAATTACAACCTGATTTAATTCTGAATTAATAAATGATCCAACATATTCTTTAACATTAGAATGAGTAAGTAGATTTAAAAAAGAAAATAAAAATGATGTTTCATTATTTACAATTTCTACTTCAATAAGAAATCAAAAATTTTCAAACCCTTTATATTTACCCTATTTTAAAACTTGATCTTGAATACAAATCTGTAAAAAAGGTACTACAAATGAAGATTTTGATAAATCAATTGCAGAAATAATAAACAACAACTTAAAATTTTTAAAATATTTAAGAGAAAATTGACTTAATATATGAAAAATTACTATACAATTATCACATTGAATGATTTTATATAAAATATTAAAAGAACAATTTTGATTACAAAATCAAGAAGTTGAACAAATAGTATATAACTATAGAAATGAATACTGAAATTGATTTTCTTCTAATATTTTAAAGGATTTAAACATAGATGAAAAATATAAATTTTGAATAGATGATATCAAAGATTCAAAATATTACATTTATTTCAAAAATCTGATAAATAATATAGATATGTCTTTAATATCAAATATAGAAATAGATTTTTCAAGACTTGCATGAATTGGGCATTATAGTTGAACAATATTTACAATTTTTATAGAATGAGACAGATGAATATATACTGATATATCTGATTGATGAAGTGTTAATTGGGCAAATGAATTATTACAGACTAAGTGACTTAAACAAGTAGTATTTTGAACTGGAATAGAATTATTATGAAAAAACTTTTAATTAAATTTTATTTTTTAATTTAATAATAGTGAAAAAACTCATATTTTGAAAGAATTTATTTCAAATGAAATATTAGAATAATTTTATTAATAATTACTTAATTATGATTTTTAAAATCCCTAAAAAATTAAAAAAATGATCAAAAATAGCTGTAGTTAGTAGTTCTTGGTGATGACCTGGAACTTTCCCTTATAGATATAACAATTGAATCAAACAATTAAAAGAACATTTTTGAGTAGAAATAATTGAAATGGAAAATACAATAAAAGATCCTTGATTTGTTTATAATAATCCTAAAAAAAGAGCAGAAGACTTGATGAATGCATTTTTAGATTCAAGTATTGATGCAATATTTTCAAGTATTTGATGAGATGACAGCATTAGAATATTACCATACATTGATTTTAATATTATTAGGAATAATCCAAAAATTTATATGTGATATTCTGATAGTACTATCACGCATTTTATTTGCTACAAAGCATGATTGAGGAGTTATTATTGACCAGCAATCATGGCTTGATTTGCAGAAAATGCAGGAATGTTTGAATACATGATAGAAAGCGTAGAAAAAACATTATTTAATAATAACATAATTTGAGAAATCAAACCAAATACTAATTGATGGACTAACGAATTTTTAGATTGGTGAAATCCAGAAAATCTTAATATAAAAAGAAAATTAAATCCTAATACATGATGGAGATTTTTGCAGTGAAATTGACTTATTAAATGAGAATTATTGTGATGATGTATAGATGTATTTTATTTTATGTGGTGAACAGAACTTTGGCCAACTGCAGATGAATGGAAATGAAAAATAATGTTTTTTGAAACTTCTGAAGAAAATATATCTGAAGGCAATCTTGAAAGAATTTTGAGAACTATGTGAGTGCAATGAATTTTGGAAAATATAAATTGAATAATTGTATGAAGAGCCCAAGATGAAAAAAATTATAATGAATCTATTTTGAAAATAGTGAAGTGAGAATTTGGTTTGGATAATTTACCAATAATTACAAATATGGATTTTGGACATACAGATCCTATGTTTGTGATACCAATGTGAGCAGAAACAACTTTGGATATGGATAATCAAAAAGTTTTTATTAATGAATCCTGAGTTTTATAGTTTTTTATTTTTTAATTATTTTTTTATGAGTTATTATAATGATGTAACAAGTTATTTTTCTAAAAAAGCTTCTGAATATGATCTAGTCGATGAACAATTATATTGGGTTTTATCAGATGAATTAGCTAAAAAATTTTTAATAGATATATTAAAAGAAAATCAAAAAAATGAACTAAAATTATTAGATGCGTGAGCTTGAACTTGAAGATGGGCTTTAAATTTTTATGAAATATTAAAAAATAAAGTAGAATTAAAAGCCGATTTAATTGATATTACAAAAGAAATGCTTGATGAAGCAGATAATAAAATTAAAAAATTAAGAATTCAAAACAATTTTAAAAGTTCAGTATGAAATATTGAAAATCTAGATGATTATATAAATAATTATTATGACTTTGCTATTTCTTTTTATAATGTATTAAGTTTTGTAAATGATTATAATACAGCTATATGAGAAGTATATAAAAAATTAAATGATTGATGAAAATATATTTGAATAGTTTGAAATAAACATCATTCTTATTATTTTTCGTTGTTAACGAATAGAATTAATGAATTAGATAGTATAAATAATAATAAAATTAGATTTAACGATTTAATGCCTTATATGCATTGCTTTACCCCAGATGAATTAAGAAATCTTTTTAAGAATAATTGATTTAAAGAAGTGAAAGTTTATTGACTATTAAATTATATATATCCTTGAATGGAAGAAACATTTCTAAAATGACAAAATGAACAAAAATATAACATTTTAAAAGATAAAAATACTTTTAATAAAATTTTAGACTTAGAGTATAGCAATTTATATGATGAAAATTTAGCTTCTAGATGAAATACTTTACTATTTATTGCAACTAAGTAATATTTGACAAATCCACCCAAAAAATTTATACTTGACATAATGGTAAATTTGATTAATAATCAAAGTAAGTTTTAATTTCATAACCCAAAATACTCATGGCAGAAAGAATGAATCAAACACCAGAGACAAGGGATAAAATAGAAGAAAAAGAATCCAAATGACTAAGAAATACAGTACTGACAAGTGCGGCAGCGGCACTTTTGGCATTGAATATACAAATTTGAGATTGAAAAAATTTGGAGAATTGACAAACTGTATCAATACCAGAATCAGAAGTATTGGAGCAAGTAGAAAGAAAATGAGTATGAGATAGAATTTCAGAATGAATAAAATCTATGCTAGCAAAATGAGTAAATTTTGTAATACCACCAGCTCATGCATGGGACGATATAGCAGAAGATGATAGTATGAAAGAACAGTATGAAGAATCTCAACAAGAATTAGAACAATCTAGATCAGAATTAGAACAATCTAGATCAGAATTAGAACAATCTAGATCAGAATTAGAACAATCTAGAGAAGGATTAGAAATGACTTGAGAAATGTGAGAGAGATTAGAAGAAGATAATGAAATGGTAAATATACTAACTCAATATAGAAATTGAAATGCATCAAGGTCTGAAGCTTTTGAAGCAATAAATACAATGGAGAATAATTTACAATGGTTTGAAGAGAATAAAGAATACTCTGATGAAATTGATTTTGATTGGATACAAGAGCAAAGACAATGGATAGAAGAACAAAGGCAAACAATATAATTTCATATAATTTAGACAAAAACAAAAATGCAAAATCCAGAAGTATGACCTAGAGTAGAAGAAATAGAATCTTGAGAATCACAAGACCAAAGAGAAGATATTGAATGACAAGAAAAGCTAGAGCAAGCCAATGATTTTGTAGTAGTAAACAATCTAGTAGAACAAATAGACCAAAGACATGAAAATATGGATAGTCAGACAAAATCAGAACTCCAACAAAATTTCAAAGAAGTAATGGATATAGACAGAGAAAAATGAGAAATGTTTTTGTGATGGTTTGCAGAATTGGATATTCAGCCAAAAATGATTTGTCCAAGCAAAATATTATTTTCAAAATTTGACAAATCCACCCAAAACAAATATACTTGACATAATGATAAATTTGATTAATAATCAAACTAACTTTAATTTCCTAACACAAAATACTCATGACAGAAAAAATGAATCAAACACCTGAGACAAGGGATAAAATAGAAGAAAAAGAATCCAAATGACTAAGAAATACAGTACTGACAAGTGCGGCAGCGGCACTTTTGGCATTGAATATACAGATTTGAGATTGAAAAAATTTGGAGAATTGACAAGCTGTATCAATACCAGAATCAGAAGTATTGGAGCAAGTAGAAAGACAATGAGTATGAGATAGAATATCGGAATGAATAAAATCTATGCTAGCAAAATGAGTAGATTTTGTGATACCACCAGCTCATGCAAATCCTTTTGAAAAAGCGGCTGAAGATGATAGTAGGTGAGAAGATGATTGGAAAGAAGCAAGAGATAGTTATCAAGAGACAAGAGAAGAAAGAAAACAAGCACAAGAAAGAGCACAAGAAGCACAAGAAAGAGCACAAGAAGCACAAGAAAGAGCACAAGAAGCACAAGAGGATTTAAATATCTCTAAAGAGCTTAATGATAGACTTAATAGATGACAAGAAGCAACTAATGTTTTACTGGAATGGCAGCAATGAAATGCTGATATTGAAGAAGCAATAGATGCATATAATGTAAGAAGGGATAATCTAAATTGGTATGAGGCAAATTTTGATTTTGTTAAATCTAGATGAGTATTTTCAACTGAAGAAATAGATTCTTGGAGTAATAGTATTGATATATATAAAAGTGATATTATAGAATATATTGAGAATAACTATTCTGAAAATGATAGAGAATATTATTTAAGCAAAATTAATTAAAATTCTAAATAAAAACAAAAATGCAAAATCCAGAAGTATGACCTAGAGTAGAAGAAATAGAATCTTGAGAATCACAAGACCAAAGAGAAGATATTGAATGACAAGAAAAGCTAGAGCAAGCCAATGATTTTGTAGTAGTAAATAATCTAGTAGAACAAATAGATCAAAGACACGAAAATATGGATGATCAGATAAAGGTAGAACTCCAACAAAATTTCAAAGAAGTAATGGAAATAGACAGAGAAAAAGGAGAAACTTTTCTTGGTTGGTTTGCAGAATTGGATACTCAGCCAGAATATATTAATCAATTTTTGAACAATTTTGAAGAAGAAACAGGTGGTAGGACAATAGAAGGAATGTTTTGAGTATTAAATTCAGAAAATGAATGAAATATAAGGTCTTTTGTTTTGAAAGAATTAAATAATATGGAACAACAAGAAGTAGAAGAAGAAAAAGAAGAAGTAGAAGAAGAAAAAGAAGAAGTAGAAGTAGAAAAAGAAGAAGTAGAAGAAAAACAACAAGAAGTAAAAGAAGAAAATAAAGAGTTAATTGAAACAAGAGAAAAGTTACAAGAAACTCATGATAAGGCAAAAGAACTTCAACAAGAATTTCCTGATGAGTTTGAAAATATTGAAGAAGAAAAACAAAATGCTCTGGAGTCTATGTGAGAACAAAGAATTGCAGAGCTTGAAAATCAATGAATTGACTCAGATGAGGTAGCTACTGTGATGGCTACTCATTATATCATTGCTGGAAGTTCAAATCCAAACTTACAAAGACAAGCTGCTGAATTTAATCAATCTTATGAAGAATTATCATCCAAGTTGTGATTTTTGGACAATGCTACTGCTAGCAATTTGGACAAATCCATCAATCAATCAGAATGAGCAGATGAGTTTGTAGCCAATAATTCTTTGGATATCAATAGACAAGATTTTGAAAAGTTTGATGATACAGACCAAGCTATTGCTGATACCCAATTTGAGATAAATAATACTATGCTTACAAAATATTGAGAATATCTATCTGATAAACTATCAGTTTTTCAAGATTTTGAAAACACAGCTGATCAGATGCAAGTCCAAAACCAAGAAATACATTCAGATGGTTCTTATAGTATGGAGTTTCAAATCTGAGATGCTAATGGTGAATTGGAAGTAAATTCCAAGTGAGAATTGTTTGTGACAAATTTTTTATCTTCTCAAGAATGAGCATTACAAGCATCCAAAGAAAAACTAGAATGAATAAATGTCTTGTCTTTGAGTGATTTTACAAATCAAATAGATTCCAATTTTGTATGAGAAATAGCAACTGATAGTTCAAATCCGGATGAGCTTTTGGAAAATGCTAGATCTGCTACATCAGAAAAGTTTGATTCTTTTATACAAGAGAACCAAGATAAATTTTCTCAATCTATGCTAAATGCAAATGTACAAAAGATTAGTTCAGCTAATTGAATAATTTCTCATTATCAACCACCAAGTGATGCTATCTCTTATGCAAACGGAGAAAAACTTACCCAAGAATCAAATCCTGAAATGTTTAGGTTTGCAGATATTATGAAAAATACTTTGGATAGACAAACTCCTGATGAAGCACAACAATTAAGAATGAATTTTGATGCTTTGGCATGATTTGGTGAAAAAGACTCTTTACCAGATGAAAATATGAAATCCATGCTTGATGCTTTTCAAAAACCAGATGATAGTAGTGAGTATATGTGATTTGTAGAAAACTTTCTAGTTATCAAAGATGGAAGAGAAAGTTTTGATGCAAATAAATTTTCCAATTTTGTAGATTCAGTTTATAGAAAAGAAGAATTTGATTTTCAAAAAAATAATTCAGAAGAATCTATTGCAGATGCAAGACTGGAAGAAATGCTAAAAACTGTTTAAAATTATAATCCCTTTTTTTTATGAACAGAAATTTTGATTTGGCTTTTGGTTATTACAAAGAGTATGAAAACAATTTAAAAACAAAACCAAGCAAATTTCAAAAGAACAAACTAATTTCATGTTTTGGTGAGATTTTGGATTTTTTGAAGGGGGTCACCCCAGTCTTGTCCGAAACCTTATTAAGAGTATTTATAATAATTTAAATATTTCTTTTTAAGAAGATCAACATCTCCTCAGATTGCTATTGCTAGCTCAATTAAAATTAATTCATCTAATTCAGCAATAAATCTTCTTTTAGCTTCTTTGTAGGATTTTATACTGTTTTTTGATTTATATACTATTACAAGTATTGATGTTATTAGTGTCATATATAGCATATTCATTATTCAATTCTTTGATCTTGATACAAAATGACTAAATCAAAATTCTTGTTTTATAAATCTAAAAAATACTTCTATATCCCATCTCCTTGCATAAAATTCTGTTATTTCTTCTGCTGTGAAATTATACATATTTGTTATAAATAAAAATACTTCATTTTTTTGATTTATTGCTTTTATTAATCTTAATTCTTTTTCTAATATATCTCATCATTTTCAATATAATTTTACTATTTCATCACATTCTAACACTAAATTTCATACTTTTATTCATTCTACTTCTTTATTTTGTCTTATAACTTGATACTTAGTATTTTGTCTTAATCTACTTACAAAATTTGTATTTTTATCTATTAGCTTTGAATAAGTTTCTCTTTTTTGAACTCATCTATCAAATAATAATATTTGATTTTTAGATGTTGTCTCTTGTAAAATAGTTTCTCATAATGCTACATCTTCACTACTTGCTTTTTGCTCTTCATAAACTGAAACTTTATTTGGCAACAATCACTTTAATCAGACTGTAAATTTTATATGTCTTTCATCTGGACTTCATGCTTTTATTCAAAACTTAAGTAGTTTTTCTGATATTCAAACTAATGTAGAATCAAATCTCTTTAGCACCACCTTCATTTTTGTTGCTCATATTTTTAATACTTTTTCAAACTTTTTACTTATTTCTTCAAACAATTTCTCAAAGAATTTATAATCCATGTTTATAAGTCTATCACTTATAGTTGTATGTCTTGTTTGTTGTTCTCATTTATCTGCATATTGAGTAAATTCAGGACTGTTATATATTGATGCTAATGTTCTTTGTGTTAAATTATCTCAATCTAATATTCACATTAATAACAGTTTAAACATTACCTTTCAACTCATTTTTTTAACTTGAT
This sequence comes from Candidatus Absconditicoccus praedator, assembly GCF_021057185.1. Taxonomy (GTDB): domain Bacteria; phylum Patescibacteriota; class Gracilibacteria; order Absconditabacterales; family Absconditicoccaceae; genus Absconditicoccus; species Absconditicoccus praedator. The sequence goes on along the minus strand of NZ_CP054059.1, from coordinate 654,097 downwards.
GATTTATATTACAGTTTTTTTCTAATTTTTCTATAAATTCATCAGGTATTATTTCTAATATCTGTTTTACATTAATTCCTTCCATATTTAAATATATTTTATTATTTTAAATGCTATACTTATAGCTTTTTTTATAATAAAATCAATGTTTCGGACAAGACTGGGGTGACCCTCTTCAACTTTGTTACAATCTTTTGGAGGGTGTCTACAACTAACCATTCACGAAAAGACTTGTAAAGATTGAACATTTTTATTATACTATATTGGAGTTATATAAAAAAAAATTGTCTTAATACTATTAATGATATACTAGCACTACTTATTTGTATAAATAGTATTCAAGATATCAAAAAATAATATATCAAAATTTTTAAACCTAAACTCAAATCAACTAAATCATGTATTATCAAAAACCTTTTTACCTCAAATGAGATTACTGAAACAACTCTTTTTCTTATCAGAAAAGAAACAACCCCAAGTTGTATATACCCCAACTAACTGAAGGAGATTTAGATCAATTAGAGATTTCTCCTCATATACACTTTGAAGTAGAAGAAAACTGAAAAATCAAAAGTTTTAAATGAATCAAAAATTTCATAAAACTAAAAAACAAACAAATTTATATATTTGATAATCACAATCATGCATTATTTTTCTGGTACAAGGCTTATTTTGAAAACATCATTAAAAAAAACAGTCTACTTGTACATATAGATCAACATACCGATATGAGAACTCCAGATAAATTTATAAAAGAAGAAATTTTAGAATATATACGAACATATACAAATTATCATACTAATGTTGGAAACTTCATAAAGCCTGCTATGCAGACTGGTCTTGTATGAGAAGTTCATCAGATAAGAACAGCATACTCACTAGAAAACTTCAAAATACCAAAAAACGAAAATACTAAGATTTTGGATATTGATATTGATTTCTGGGCGGAAGGAATGGAAAATACAAAAACCAAAGACAAAATAGTAAAAAATATGATTTGAAAGTTTGATCTGATAACTGTGGCCACATCACCATATTTTATCAATCAAGAAAAAGCTATAGAAAAAATCAAAGAAATTATTGAAAATTAGCCTATTCACATATCAGACTTCAATCCTTTTATATCATTCCTTAATGCTGTACAAGCATTAGGGTTTTTTTCTGCTAAACTTGATAAGTATCTTCACATATCTTCTGATATTTCTCAACTTGTCACAAGCTGCTCTATTTCTTGGGCTATATCACAACTTTCTGGGTTTTCAGGTGAGCTATCTGGATACTCAAATTTTTCTGTCATTACAATTACTTAAAATCTAAATATTTATATGGTTTTGTATATCTCACATTTGTTTAGATAGTTGTTCTTGTTCTTTGTTTAGTTTATTTATTATATCTTTTTCCATGATTGACTTTAATTCTTCTAAGTCTTCTTCTCAAGCATTTTCTATAAGTTTGACTGCTACAGCTCAAGATTTTTGTAAGATTGTATTGATTCTATATTCATAATAGTGAAGTTGATCTATATCATTTGTTGATTGTATTGCATCACTTATTTGTTGTTTCTCTCAGTCAGACAAGATAAAAATTGATTGAACCTTCCAACAAAGATTTTCTTTTGTTTTATCCAACAAAACATCATATCAAGAATTATTTGTCATTTTTTATATTTAATATTATACTTGATTAAAAGTGTACAAAAAGAAATCAAAATTGCAATAGTTTTTGGCTACAATCTATTATACCTTTGATAACAAAGATACCTTATATAATCAAACATTACTCTATCTGATTTATCATAATCTTGAGTTGCATTGTGTATTTTTGAAGATACCTGTCTGTAAAGTTTTCTTTTTTCAGGATTAGTAGCAGCTTTCCCATCTATTATACTATCAAGCTTTCTCATAAATCATCTTGCTGTTTGTATTTGCTGTTGAGTCAAACTTGTAGAAGTTTCCTGTGATTCTTGAATATCTTTATAATCTTCTAGTTCTTCTCATTTCAAAGCTTCTCAGTTTTTATAAATATAATTTTTATCCTTGAAATATCAGTCTCAAATTTTTTCAAATGTACTAGCATCTGCCCATTCTACAGAATATCATGGTTGAACATTTTGAGGGTCTTCTCACCACTGAATAGTGAGAGCTTCACCTTCATAGTAAACATAACTATCATCTTTTCAATATCCTTCTCACAAATATTCAAAACTATCCAAATCAACATCATATACTTTCTGCTGATTGTAGTACAAATCATCTCATCTAATAGTATAATTTCACATATCCTGTTGCTGATTTTGCGAAGAATCTTGTATTTGAGCAGGATCATAATCTTCTTTCTTCACCACCACAAAAGCATCCATTATTTCTCTTCAAGGAGACATTTTTTTGTCATTTTCGTACATCATTCCAAGACTTCATCATGCATCCAAATTTATAGCATCATAACATCCCAAAGACTCATCAACAAAATCTGCCAATCACTCAATATTCACATCCGATACAGTTCACATAATTACCTCCTCCTGATTGTTTGTAGAACAAATAAAAGATTTTGTTCAGGGTGTAGTCATCTTGTCGTCCATAATATCTTTGCTTTCATTTACAACATTTTCTCAATTCAGCATAAGCACAGGATAGTTTGCAAGTCAATATTGAAGCTTTTCAAATTTGTTTTCATTGAAATTTCTGTCAATTCAATCAACATAACCATAATTATTCAATATCATAAGCGGTAATCAATTATCATCAAATCCAAAAAGTCATCTTGCTCACAAGTCTTCTCAATATTTAGATTCATGTTGTCATTCATAAACCCTATAAGTATGAGTATAATTTCCATCACACTCAGAGTAATCATCAGGACAAAAATAAACTCAATTCACTCCAGAAACCCCTCAAACATTATCAACTAAAGTTTCAAGGCTATCTCAATCTTGAGAGAGAGAAGTTACTACTTTATATTCAGAAGACAAGTCTACTTGCAATAACTGAACATTTTTTCAGTCTATTTGAGTGTTTATATACTCATGACCAAAAGAAAAACTAAATAATCAAAACAAAATAATCAAAATACTACTTGATTTTTTCATTTTTTATATATTTTATGTTTTAAAAGCTTAAATTTAATCAAGTATACAAATTGCATATATTTAATCAATAGTTTTTTGTAATATAGACTTGAAAATCAGATACATTAAGTTTATAACCAATAAGTATTATATATTACAATTACTATAATTTGAAACACAAACTAAAAATTAATTTATTTTTTATTTAAAGTTATGAATCTTGCACTTGCTCCTATGGATTGAATTACAGATAGTGCTTATAGAAGAATTTGTCAGAAAGTTTTTGAGCAACAAACACAAAAAACCGATGAGTTTTTCCTGTTCACAGAATTTATGAATGCAAGTGGATATATTCGCAATCCTGAATGAGTTTACAAACACATACTTAACACAACCCAAGAAAAAAATCTTACAGCACAAATATACTGATGAGATGAGTATGAACTCTTGGAAACATTTGAAGATATAGACAAAAACTATAATTTTTCCTGATTGGAACTAAATATTTGATGTCCTTCTCCCAAGGTAGTGTCATCTGGAGGTTGAGCATGAATGCTTTATGAAAAAGAAAAAACCCTAAAACTTATACAAAAAATATCAAGAAAGATAAACTCTCCCTTTAGTATCAAAACAAGAATATGAGTAGACAAATATGACATAAATTCACAAAAAAAATTTATTATTGAGGCTTCTAATTTTTGCAACCTAATAACAGTTCATTGAAGAACTTTTAAACAAGCTCATTCTGGGGATGTAGATCGAGAAACTATATATGAAATCAGACAAAACTCTAACTTTTGATGCAAAATTTTTGGAAACTGATGAATAGACAGTTATGCAAAAGCAAAAGAAAAAATAGGTAATTTGGATGGGATAATGATATGACAAGCTAGCATATGAAATCCATGGATATTTACAAACACCACCCCCAACTACAATGAGATACTAGAAACAATATTAGAACATCTTGATGAGATGTGTTCATTAGAAAGTATTTTTGAAAAATACAAATGAAATAAATACTTACCAACAATCAAAGAGCAAGGAATTCAAAAAGAAAAACAAAATCTATTAAAAAAAGATAACAACAAGCTTAAATCACCTATAGAATTTAGGAAGCATTTATTTGCTTATTTAAAATGACTACCAAATAGCAAGGATTTCAAACAAAAAATAGTAAATATAAAAACACATCATCAACTTAGAAATGAAATTTCAAAATTTATAAAAAAATAGGAGAGAAATCTCCTATTTTTAGTATGTTTTAGTTTATTATTGCTCTGGCATTTCTGTAGGAACCTCAGGTCAGAAAAAAGCTAATAACACATTTGACAATATTACTTGCACCAATTGTATTAAAATAACTGAAACCACACCTACAATAGCCACAAATACTTTAACATCCATGTTATATTTTGAGGTCTAGAGTACTTGAAAGCAAAAAGAAATTAATTATACTAGGTCATAACTATGAAAAACCCTTATAGAAAAAATAGCCATTTGAGTGTACAAAAAACAAGACAAATTATGAAGCTATTTTGTGAAGATTTGACTGCTTCAACAACAAGTAATTTATTAAATATTGAAAGAAAAACAGTAAATAGGTGGTATAAATACTTTAGAGAAGTAATATACAACCATAGTAAAGAAACAGATTTAGAGATACGATGATGAGTAGTAGAGATAGATGAGAGCTACTTTGGAGCTAGAAGAGTTAGGTGAAAAAGATGACGTTGAGCTAGTTGAAAAATTAAGATTTTATGACTATTGAAGAGAGAGTGAGAAGTTTATGTGCGTATAGTTCCTGATTGTTCAGCAGAAACTTTAATACCAATTATAAGAGATAAAGTAAGTTTAGAGAACAGCAAGATAAACACAGACTACTGGAAAAGCTATGATTGATTAGTAGACTTATGATACAAGAAACACTATAGAGTTAAACATAGTAATAATGAGTTTGCTAGATGAAAACAACATATAAATTGAATAGAAAGTTTTCGAAGCTATTGTAAAAGAAGATTGGCTAAATTTAACTGAATCAAAAAGGAATATTATGATATATACCTAAAAGAATGTGAATGGAGATTTAATTGTTGATTATTGAAACAAAATAAATATAAACAACTAATGAAATTATGTAAAAATTTTACTTCTTCTTTAGGCTAAAGTACCCAAGACCCTATTTTTTTGCATATTCCTCAGCTTTTGATCTCAAATCTTTTGTAATTTTATGAGTATCAGGAGAAAACACAACCAAAAGAGAAGCAACAACCACCAACAAAACAGCTATCATAGAAATAAGACTAATTATAGTTACTACAGTACTCATTATTCCACCCATATTTATAATATAAAAAAAAACTACTCAAGTGATGAGTAGCTTTATGTATAATTATTTTTTGAATTTTTTCAATATTTTTTCTTAATTATGAGTAAGCTGAACCTCTGGTTGTATATGTATAACCCTATCATGTACAGAAAGCCCTTGAGGCTGTCTTCATATATTATCTTGATTAAATATTGAATCCTCCTGAATATCTCTCCGTATTTGTCTTTCTTTTTCCAATACATCAAGACGAGCTATACTATGAGAAAACTCTGCATCGTTAAGTTTTCTCTCTTCTTCTCTTAGAAAGTATCATTTAGTGGAACTAACGTTTACAAAGTATCAGTAAGCTCACACAGTTAACACAAATATTCATACAGTAATAAAAAGCTTAATTCAATCTATCATTCTATAATTTTTCTTTACTTTTTGTCTTATGTTATTGTACTGCTTAGATAAATTATTTAGGAAAACAACTTTTTTCATATTTTTTTATTATAGTTTATAAAAGTTTTATTCATCTTAGCTTTGCACTTCTAGCAGCCTTATTATTACTTATTTCTTCCCAAGATGGTTTTATTACTTTTTTGTTTATTAATTGAAATCAATTTTTTGAATAATCCTTGAATGCAAATTTTACAATTCTATCTTCTATACTATGATATGTTATTATCGCACAAACTCATCATTTTGATAATATATATGGAAGTTTATCCAAAAAGGTTTTCAATTTTTCTAATTCTAAGTTTACTTTTATTCTTATACATTGAAAGACCACAGCAATCTTTTTTTGTCAAAATCTAAACTCTTTCAAAATATCTATAAGTTCAAAAGTTGTATTTATTGGCTTAATTTTTCTTTTTTGTATTATTGTATCTGCAATAGCCTGGGAAAATTTATAGCTAAAATCCCCAAAGTCATGAAGCATACTTGCAATAGTATCTGTTGAAGCAGTATTTATAAAATTAGCTGCCGTATTTTTACTTCCATCAAATGTCATATCCAAATATGAATTCTCCTTTATTGAAAACCCTCTATCAAAATCTTTAAAGTGCTCCATATTTACTCCCAAATCAAGCAATATGAAGTCAACACTATTAGGATTTAAGATTTTATCTATATTTGAATATGAATCATTTGTAAAGACAAGTTTTTTTTCGTATCCAAATAAGTTTTCTCTTGCTCTTCACAAAACTTTACTATCCACATCAATCCCATAAATTTTTTCTATACTATTATGTTCAATATTTTCAAGAATATACTGAGTGTGTCATCAATGTCACAAAGTCCCATCTACCAATATTTTAGCTTTTTCAGGGACAAAAGAAAAAACTTCTTCAACAAGCACAGGTTTATGTCTTTCCATAATATTTTATTTAGTTTTCAACATATTTTCTACTATATAAGTAGAAAAAGTAGACAATTACTATATAATCAAAACACAAGAAATGTCAAAACATTGTTGAAAATTAATGATTGACATTTCTAAATTTATAAAATACTTAAAAGTTATTTTGTACTATTTAAATACATAAAATTGATTTTTATTTTTTTTTCTTTATTATCATGTTTCAATTTATTTTTTCTAGATTAAAATGAAAATAATATCCATAATAATTATTATAATATCTTGAGTTTTAATTGTAGGGCATGCTAATTATAATCCTACACAACAACGACAAGAAGAAGTCAATCAAACAGTTAACTCATTTATTAATAAGGCATGAGACAAAACCACAAAACAAATAGAAAATATCTCTCAAAAAATTAGTACAACCAAACAAAGCTCAAATTTAAGTGAAGACAAAAAATACGCATTAAAACAAATCAAAAAAGCACTTGATAAAAAAATCAAAGAAAGAAAAACTAAAAAAGAAGATGACTCTTCAACACAAGAAGAATACTCTCCAAGTCAAGAAGAACTTTTAGAAATAGAAAATGCAAAAAGATATGTATTAAATCAACTTGAAACAAAAAGCACAACAAGACTCAAAGACATTTCAGAAAGATTTAGATTAGCTAGCATAAGGTTTCGCAACAATAACAAATTTTTTAGTTATGCATTTGATAATATCAAAGAATGAATAAATGATAAAATATCAAGTAGACAAGAATGAATAGAAGACAAAATAGACTTTTTCAAAAAATACTGACAAGAAATAACTTCTTGAGTAGATAACATACCACAAAAATGTCTTGAACATTATGAATTTGTCGATCAGATAGCAAAAGAGAGAAACTTCCCAACAGCATTTATAGTTGCAACATGGTTTAGAGAGTCAAATTGTCGTATGGAAAATCCTGAAAATTGAGACTGACCATTTCAAATATTATCAATTGACTATACGCCTGGAGAAATAACTAAAAATGAATTAGAAGAAAAAATAAATGATTTCATTGATTTTTCTAAAAGCAAACAAAGATATTACCAAACAAACCCAATGCTAAGAGAGCATTATTGAGAAAGAGAGCTTACAGTTGAATACGATAACTATGACCTAAGAAGTCTCAGGTTGCAAGCAGTTTTATACAACTGATTAACATCCAACAACACACCTACAAAATCATACTATGCTAACTGAAATCTTAATGAAGATTTTGAAGACTCCATAAGAGATTGAGTTATTACAATGTTTTTAAAGTTAATAAAATGGGAAGCAGAAAACATGTAAAATAGCTATTGTATAAAATATACAAAAAAAGACAAAGGTAAACAACTTCCTTTGCCATATAATAGATGGGATTTAGTTTTTTTTGTCATATCTCATCTTCTCAAAATAAACCCCCATCCAGTATCCTGGAGTATCGGATTCTTTTTTTGGAAGAATAAACTCACAAAAAAGACAATAAATTTGCTTCAAAAACTTGATACCAAGCCATACGAACAAAAATCCCACCCCAAAAGCAAGATATTCAAGCATGTACATAATAATTCCCTTTTATTATTTGCTGATGTAGGATAATATATAAATTGTATAAATTTATTCAATAGATTTTTATACTTTTAGAAAAATATTTAAATTATGCAAAAACTTTTTATAATAATTACAACTATATCATTTAGTTTTTTAACTTGATGTATACAACAAAACACTACTAATTATAAAAATAATTTCAACAGTATATCTACAGAAGAGTTTGTGAATCTAAAACAAAGCTGAAAGTATCAAATAATAGATATAAGAAACAAGCATGAACTTCAAAACACTTGACATATACCAAAAGCAAAAAAAATTGAATACTACAGCAAAGAGTTTTTAGAGATACTCAAAAATCTAGATAAAGATAAAAAATATCTAATTTACTGCAATACTGGCAATAGAACCTCTCATACTTTGGATATTATGGAAAATATGTGATTTGAAAAAGCATTTCATTTAAAGTGATGAATTCAAGAATGGATGAAAGAAGAAAATGATCTTATAAATTGCAGTACATCATATATTTGTTAATATATAATTATTAAAACAACTAAGACATCAACCCTGACTTATAAAGTTTTAGAAAAAACTTATATATTAAACTTCAAAATTCTTGTATTGAAATACATTTTTTAAATTATAATAACCCTAAACTATAAGTTCATCAAAATAAAGCTTGCAAGTATTAAAATAAAAGATATTAGCATAAATATTCAATTTAATCATCATTAGATTTTCTATTTTTTATAAAAATCCAAGTAATGAAAACAATTATTACAATTATAGGGATAAACAAGTAAGATTCAACTATATACTCCCACCAAGACAATTCATCACTAGTAGAACACATCATAAAATAATCTTCCTCTACACTATTAGCTTGCAATAATCTAGGTGTAAACAACATAACAAATAATATAAAAAAAGATTTAACCATAGATCTTTTTATCAATTAAATTTATTAGAGTTTATAATTTTTTTTATCTAATTCAAAATATTAAATATTTTATTAAAAAAAGGCGATATATAGTATATATCACCCTTTCAAAATTTATAGATTATATTATTATTGTTCTAAATCCTCTACATCTTCTTCCATCATATCCTCTTCATTCATCTCAATTTGTACTTCATCATCAGCTCATTCTTCTATCTGTTCTTCATCCTCAGGACCTTCTTCCATCAAATCTTCTTCATCCAATTCGATTTGCATTTGTTCTTCATCTTGTAACATTTCTTCTAGCTGCTCCATTTCTTCTCACTCTGGCATCATTTCTTCTTCTCACTGAGGCATCATTTGTTCTTGTCACATTCATCACTCTATTTGTTGTCTTTCCATTTCAAGTTGTTCAGCTATCATTTGCTGAAATCATTCAGAAGTAAATAATGATTTTGCCACCTCATAATTTTCCTCACCTCCAAGCTGCAACATATTATGATGAGCAACCTCTTGTTTAATTTCCTGAGCCTTCATATCAAATATAAAATAAACAGCTGCTATTATAATAACACTACATACAACAATAGTCATAATAATTCCAGTTAGCATAGAATTATTAGTTTGATTGTTTTTATTTTCTTCTGACATACTATATTTATTTAAAAGTTAAAATAACAATTTCCATACTATTTATATCAATATATATTTCAATAGATTTTATATAATCAAGATTGACATTGTTTAAAACATTTTTCTAATTTTTACAAGCATAGGATATCAATCAGCATCATCTATCAAACCTACATAATAATCACCAAATATTTGAGAGTTTTCAGTTCATTTTATATTTATAAAATAGATATACTGCAATTTTTCTTTTTTAGCAATATTTTCTACAACTGCTACCAGCTTTCCTAGATAATAATTTACTTTTTCTTCATCATAAATTTCAAGATAATAAACATTTATTGTGTTTCATACAATTAAATATTTTATCATTCACATATCAAATCAGTTTTCTAATATATACACTGCATTAGTTTTTTGAACATCAGATTCTGTAGCTATCACATCAAAAGCCTTTTTTTTAAATTTCATTTCAATTTTTTCTTTTCCTGAAAAAAAAAGCCTTGTGTTTTCAAGTCTCAAACTCAACCTATTTTTTCAAAAAAACTTCATAATTCAATTTATAGTAAAAATAAATATCAACTATTCTCATCACAAACCACAAACTTCGAATACAAAAAACATCTCTAAATCTTAAAATTGTATATAATACACAATAATGGAGTTGACATACATTGTCAATATTTTTTAAAAATAAAAACTATTCTAATAGAGAGTCAAGCTTTCTCATTTTTTCTTGATCTATTTGCATAGGTTTTTTTTCTTGAATTTTCTGTTCTGGTTTTCACTGTTTTATCTTTTTTTTCATAACCTCTATTGGATCCACTTTTTTACAGTTTACATAGTATTTTTTGGTAGCATCAAAAAAGTATGTTCTTAATAGTTTAGCTATAAATGGCAACAAAGTCAATTCAGACATCTTAAAAAATGCAACGAAAATGAATATAATTACTATTGGTGCTACTAAAATTGCTGCAACTGTATTATCAAGTCACGCATTGGTAAGTCAGTTCCACAAAGATAATGATATAGCCACTCATATTGCAAGTATAAAAAGTTGAATCATACTAATATTCAAAGGCCCCAAAGACAAGTTCATATTAAACATTCATCATTCAATATGCCTTGGCACAAAAACTCTCATTTATTTTTTTTTATGTTTAAATCTTAATCAATTTTAAGAATTTTTTTTAAAATATCAAATAATATAGTATATAAAATTAATTTTGTAGTTATAGCAAATTCTTTAAAATAAAAAATTAGACTTCTAAAAATTTTTTTATCTGAGAGTAAATAGAATCTATATCATACATCAAACAATATCAATCAACACAATTATCTTGAGCAAGCTTTTCCAACATATTAATTATAAGATATTTTTTAACCGGTGCTCATCCAAAATCAGATAGGAATTGATTGATAGTTTTTTCCACTATCATTTTTCAAGAAAAAATTGTAGAGTTAACATCCTCGTCAATACAATATCATTTTTGAAATGCAACTGCAAATAAGTTTTTATTTTCTGAAGGATATACTAGATACCATTTTATAAACTCATACAAATCATCTTTTTTTGATACTTTTTTTAGTTCATCAAGATATTTATTCATAGAATACCTAAGAGTTTGTATAAATAAATCTTTTTTATCAAAAAAATAATAATACAAACTCGGCTTCCTTATTCATAAGGATTGGGCAATATTATCAAGTTTTACATCGGTATACCTTTTTGCAAAAAAATGTTCTTCTGCAACTTCAAATATTCTTTCTTTATTCATCTATAAAATATTAAAATCTAATAAATTAATTTTTTATTATCTTTTCAAAAATTCATCTAACAGTATCTGTAATTTCTGATCAAACTACAAATTTTGTATTTTCTTTCAAGGCATCTTTTGCGACCTTCAATTGTTCTTTTGTGATAGCATTTCACTGGAAGAAATTTATAGCAGCTGTAGATTCATATTCTATCTCTTTTGCTCTTGCTTGTGCAAGTCTTTCTATAGCTTCTGCTTCTCATTGAGCTTCCAAAATTTGCTTTTCTTTGTATCATTGAGCTTCTATAATATATGCTTCTCTTTGTCATTCAGCCTTAAGAATTGATGCTCTCTTTTCTTGTTGAGCAATTTTTTGTTTACTCATAGCATCCACAAGATCTTGCGGAGGATCTATTTTTTGAATTTCTACCTTGTTTATTCTTATTCACCATTTTGCTGTTTCTTGAGCAAGCTGTGTTTGTACATAAGTATTTATCTTAGTCCTATCTCATAAAATATCATCCAAACTCATAGTTCATATTATTCACCTTAGTGTTGTTACTCAAAGATTGGATACAGCCAATAATGGATCCTGTATTTCATATACAGATTTTTTAGCATCGTATATTTGAGTAAATATTACTGCATCAACTGTAACAGCAGCATTATCATAAGTTATCATATTGTGAGCAGGTGTATTAACCACCCTTTCTCTCATATCAACTTTTTTAACCGATTCTATAAATGGCACTATTATATGCCATCAAGCCTCCAAAGTTCCCACATATTTGGAAAGTCTCTCTTTTACTCATCTTTCATAAGGTGAAACTTTTATAAGAGTATGAAAAACTATGGTAGCAGCAAGAGCTATCAACAACAAACCAAAAAACCATAAAGCAGCTTCCATAAAATTATTTTAACTTATAAATAATATAACTGATTATAATTAAAAAAAATATCAATTCAACTATAATCAATTTTAACAACAAATCATTTACTATAAAAGCAAAAACCACCACAAAAGGAAGCATTGAGGACATAATTGCAGTTTTTTTAACCATAACACTCATTACAAGAAATTATCTGACAAAACTATTTGAATATCACTTTCCAAGGAAGGATCTTCTATAATTTCTCCTACCTCCATAAACATTCTTAAAAGATTTAAAGTAACCTTATTATCTTCTTTACTATTTGTGTATATAATATTTTCTTCTATTTCATCATCTTCATAATTGTCCACCTCTTTAATATTGAATCAATATTTAACAAGCTGTTTAGCAAAATTACTAGCCACTGGGGTTACTCTTTGAAACTCTTCCAACATAGCCTGTCTACTTATTCAGTTTAATATTTCTATACTAGAATTCTCCTGAAGAAATCATTGATTATGCAACACAAAAAATGCGTAATTTTGTATCTCTTTGTAATTACTAAAATTTCCTGCATTTGCTCATTGTTGCAAAAGTACTGAATGTCAACCAAAATTATCTCTTCTTGGATAATAAAGGAAACATCATGGCTCCATTACAGTATAATGAGATCTCTCACAATCTGCAGTCAACACTTGAGTATGTATTCAATTTATATCATCAACATAATTTATCATACCAAATATTTGCCTATAACTTATATTTGTATCTACCATTTGATTTACTTCAGCATACAAATCCTGTAACTGCCCAAAGTCTGTAAACACATTCATACTTTTTAATTCATCTATTATACCAGAAATTATTAGTTGCTGCCTTTCTGCTCTTGAAAAATCTGATGTAGTTTGTCTACTTCTTGCATACTTAAGTGCCTTCTCACCATCAAATTGTTGCAATCACTCATCCACCTTGAAAGTTTGATATCAGCCATCGGGAGTTGGAAACTGGTTATCAACAATAGAATAAGGCACATCAACCTGTATTCATCAAATTTTATCAATAAAATTAACAAATCAGTCAAAATCTATCATGGCATAATAGTCAATTTCTACTCAAGTAATATCATTTATGGTATCAGACAAATTCCATATTCATTCCTCAAGACTATCAGTACGATTATATGTAGTAGGTATTATTCAATTAATTCTTCATTGATAATTCAAAGAAGAGTTTTCTACATACAAATCTCTTGGTATAGATAACATACTAACCAATCACTCATCTGGGACAAAAGAAGCTACTATAATACTATCTGCTAGGTTTCATTCATCTGCTCATAAAAGTAAAGCATTTACTTGGCCAAACTTATCTGTACTCATTTCTTCGCCTACAGTGCTGCTCATAGTTTGTACAAAAGTCACAACAGCACTATTTACTAAACCTCTTCAGAAATCTATAGCATAACTGGAAAGATGAAATAATATACCAAAACTTAAAATTACCAAAAAAAGCTTTAAAGAAAAAGCCATATTTATAAAACTTTCTCTAAGCCAACTAAACAAGTCAGAAAAATTTCAAAACTTTCATAGTTTTTTGCGTTTAAATCCCATTTTAAATTAAATTTAGTTTAATTTCTAAAATCACAATCATTGTCACATTTGCTCAATATCAAGAAAGTCAGAAGGTTTTTGTATTTCTATATCATCTATTGGATAAACCTCATCTTGTATACTTAAATTAAATTCAAACTGTTCTACATTTTCTGATATAGAATTTACAGAAACATCAAAATCTGTCTTCACTTTGGAGTCATCAATACTAATATCTCAAACAACTTCAAATCTTGCCAAATCCTCATCTTGAATAATTTTTCAGTTTACAACACATAGTCCATCTTCTTTAGTATAATCCAATTCCAATGAAAAACTTTCTCCAATATTATCAATATCAAAACTTAAATTTCATTCTTTTTCTCAAAGTTTTCATGTTACCTGCAAAAACTCATCAAAAGAAATTTTATCTATATTTATAGAAACATCTCAATTTTCATAATAATTCATATTTGCTTCCATATCAACCTTATCAATATATGGCACAATATCATCTAATATTTCTTCATCCTCTAAAAGTTCTTTTAAGAGTATTTTTAAATTATCTTCATCTATTTCCAAATCAAATGAAATATAGTCATCATATACAGCCCTTGAATCAGAATCCAATACAGGATAATTTTTTAGAACATTTTTGATATCATACAAAATTTGAAGTCACTCACTAAAATTCATATTTATATCAAAATCATCAATTTCACTTAATTCTGCCAAATCATAAAGTTTGATTCGTTGATTTTCAAAATTCGACAAAAATGCTGCAGCAAATCAAACTTGGGGATCATCAGAAATAATGTCAAAGCTTTCTAGATTTCAAAAGATATGTCATTCCAAAACTTTTAACTTTCACAAAACATCTACTCAAAATTCCATCTGCTGTCAAATTTCTTTCATCATAACATCTCACAATAAAGCTAGATTTACCAGTGAATTAACATCCACAATAGAATCATTTGTAGAAGTTTGCACATCCAAATCCAAGTCAAAATTTCATTCAAAATAATCTCATACGTATCAATCAAATTCTATATTTAGCTCTTCTCAGACATATCAATCATCATAAATAGACTCTATCATAGAATAATTTTCAAATGCTTTTTCTAGTTTTGATTCGTATATAGGCTGAAATGTAGCACTTTCTAAGTCAATCTCCTTTTCTGTATCATCATCTAAAAAAGGAATTTGACATCAAACAAGAAACATTAAACTTATTCAAAAAAGGGATAAAACTGTTTTTTTAAACATAATTTATAAATTTAAAAATAAATCCAATACTAACTATATTGAATTTAAACAAATACTTTTTAAAATCAAGTTTTTTTAATTTAATAATCTAATTTCATAAACTCAATAAGATGCTCTATTGTGTTTGGTCAAGGAACACCATTTCATCAGTCATATTTTGTATATTCTTGAAGCTTCATAATTAAAAATTGCTTTATAATTTAATCAAAAAATACCTAAATGCAAAAAATATGATCAAGAGACTTGTTTTTAATAAATTAATAATTATTATATAAGTCAATTTTATGAAAAATTATTAATTTATCAAAATATATAATTTAGTTTCTAAATAATAAAATGCTAGAAGCACTTTTATTTTGAATAATAGCTTTTATAGTAACATGACTTGACGATTTTCTTGTATTGGTTGCCTTATGGCTTATGTACCCACGGAAATTTTCAGCAACTGTAGTAGGAACTCTTATATGATTAATAATAATTACAATTCCTGCAGCATTCTTATGACAAATAATATCTGGCTGGGAACTTCCTACACAAGAAATTATAGCATTAATTCTAACCTGGATTTGCATCCGACTCATTAGGGAATGAATAAAAGACCAAAAAGATGAACCACCTTCAAAATTACTTAACTCACACAATATAACTGTTGCTATTTTAGCAATGAAAATGTATATAGTAAATTGAATTGATGATTTTGTATTATATACAAGTTTTTATAGTCAGCACACAGATTTACATCAAATATATTCTTTTACTATAGGCATCTTTTTATGACTATTTTTATTTGTAATTACAATATTTGCACTTGATTTATTTTATTGAGAAAAACTTAAAAATCTTACAAACTCAGCACAAGGTAAAATTAAAATCTTTGTATGAATACTTCTACTTCCTTTGATAGTATATCTACTAATTTTCTAAATAAATCTTTAAAAAATTATTAAACTTTGGCAAATTATATTTTAATACAATTTCTTCAAGAATTTTTTGCATCATAAACTAGATAATCCGCATCTCTTACTGCTTGTATCCTTGCTTCTGTTGATTGATCTTTTATCAAAGAAACTCATGATGAAAAACTAACTCAATCAAACTCTTCACCTATACCATAAAAATCTCATCTCAAAGAACAAACATACTGCCTTATCTCTTCAAGATAAGATTTTATCTGTTGTGCAGTTTCAAATCAAGAGTCTTGTGGTATTACTGCAACAAACTCTTCTCATCAGTACCTATAAAGCTCTCAATCTACCTTAGATAAATAATCATGAAGAACCCTACTTACTCATATAAGTATTTTATCACCTGCTTCATGTCATCGCACATCATTTACCTGCTTAAAATGATCTATATCAAAAAACACAATTCATAAAGGATCTGGCATAGGTTGTCAAAATATTCAAACTCAATTTTCTATTCTTTTATCAAAAGCTCACCTATTCAAAACTTTTGTAAGACTATCAGATGAATTTTTAAACAAAAGATTACCTGCATCATATGCTAGAGCCAATTCTGAAGCAAATGGCTGTATTAGCATCTTTTCTATCTCTGTAAACTCTCTTGCACAATTTACATTATCAAGTCATATAACAACGTTATTATTAGAAAATCTAAATGCTATATCAATACCAACTCAATCCACACCAACTTGAGACATATGCTCTCAATTCAAAACATTCTCAAAATTTATATTTTCTTTTGCATCAAAAACATCTCCCACTTTACTTAACATATCTTCTGAATCTGTAGAATAAGAAAACAAAACCTCAAATTTTCCAGTATCAGGATACATTCTATACAATTCTATTTTATTTACTCCAAAAGAGATTGCAACCTTAAAAAGCCTTTTTTTTAATTCTTCTTTTGACTGAATAAAACCTGATCATATAAGAAATCTTTTTTCATTTTCATCTAAATTTAGAAACCCAGCTGTTAATTTATTTTTAAGCTCTTCTCTGATTGTTTTTTCAAAATTTCTCAATAAACCTTCTTGAGACAAAACTTCTTCCAACAAACCTTCTTTCCTTTCGTTCATTTCTATGATAATTTTTTAAAAATATTATTAATTATAATAATAATACAATAAAATTCAATTATAACTTCTTCACTAAAAGCATTGCAAATACTCAAAACAATATAGCTCACAATCACTGTTCTAAAGCTAACAAAACTCTCAAAAAAGAGTTACCAATATCCACTCACACATCTGATCACACATTAGTCATAGTAACCACAGATATATACATCCAAAAATCAAAACTTGTTTTTTCTTCAGGAAAATTTCATATTAATCACAAATTGAGAAATGTATAATATAAAACTCAAAATAAAGAAGTAATAATAAAAACTAATAATCAAAGATACCAAAAACTTGTACCATAATTTGATGTTATTTTAAACAAAAATAGATAAATAAAATTTTTGTAATTTTTCATAAATAATTGATATTTTAATTCAAGATTTTTTCTTAGTACTTGTAATTTGTCAGCATTGGAAATATAGTTGATATCTCTATACAAACCTTCTATATAAAAAAGCTTATACATTGTGTTATTATAAAAAATATCCAGCATCATCTTGTCTTTAAAACTTTTATTTTTTCTATAATTGTCTGATAACTGTTTTTCAAGTTTTTGAGTGTTTTCAATCATATCTTTAAAAATATTTGAAATTTCCGATGTTTCAAATTGATATTTTTTTAGTAATAAAACTAGAGTTGATAATGAAAGAGTATAACTTCTTATAGGACTTTTTTCTTTTTGATAACTCCTTTTAAGAGTCTTTTCATATCATTGTAACTCATTGGAATTTTCTCTAAAAACCTTTTCCTCTATTTTTTCAAGTTGCATAACACAATTTTACTTATAAATTATATTCAAAGCGTTTCTATAATTATAAATTTTTAAGAATTCTTCGGCTGCATACAATCAAAGAGTATAAAAGTTTACACTAACCTTTTCAATTCACTTATTCACTATCAATGCATCCCTCAATGCTTTTATACTTTTTGTATTCAGATCATTATTGAACAAATTTATCTCTTTAAGTGACTTATTATGTTTTATTCATTCACATAAAATTAAAACATTTTCTTCTTTTATATTATTATTTGAAAGGTTTAGATAGTTCAAACTTTTGGTATTCAAAAGATAATCTTTGAAATAATCAAAACAATCTCAATTAATAAAATTATAACTAAGATCCAATTCTTTTATACTGTCTATTATTTTCAAAGAATTAAGAAGCTGCTTCAAAGATTCATCATATATGTTGTTTTGTATAAGAAAAAGGCTTTCTATCATTGCTTTATAAACAATTTTTTCTGAAAGCTCATAAATTCAATCATTTCACAATAATTGATCAGAAAGATTTAGTATATTATTATCCAAATCATAACTTTTTCAAAGAATTTCTATATTATAATTAAACCTCATTTTATATTTTTATTTAAAATTTAATAACTATATTTTAATAAAACAAACAAAACTTGCAAGAAAATAAAAATAAAAATACAAATCAAGATTGACAAAAAATTATTTATCATTTTCTCAAACATAATTAACAATATCACTAACATTATCAGATACAACTTGAGAAGAAAGTATTGATTCATCTATATCATCAGCTTCATCCTCATCTTCATATCCAAACCAACTATATGGTAGCTTATATCTTAAACTTATCTGTCAATCATCTTCCTCCAAATCTACTTCAAAACTTGAATTATTGATTTCAGATGGATCTACTCAAAGTCTAATTACTATAGCATATTTTATAGCCTCCTTTTTTTCTTCTTTTGAAAAATTAGTTCGTAGCTCATCTATTACTTCATCCATTTTTTCTGGATCATCCATTTTATCTCTAACTTCTCTAGGAAGTTCATCATTATCAAAATATTCATTAACAAGATAGTATCAACCAGCTATCAAAGCTCAAGCCAGGGCTCACCTTCTCAAAAAACTACGACCTGAAGAAGTTTCTACAGCTTCTCTAAGAAGACTTCCAACCCCTCTACTTGCCACCATTCTTCAGGTTTTCCTACTAAAATGATACATATCATATGAGGCACGAGGCAAAGAAGCAAAAAACCTTGAAGCTTGTGTCACTGGAGTAGCAAAATGTCTACCAACAGATCTTAAAAGTCAGTGATTTGGAATATCTTTCACTACAAAATACATATCTACACCTGCTATAAAAACTCAAGCTCAAGCCATTCACCAACTATTTATTTCTCAATCTTTTATACTAAATCACTCTCATACTAACAATGCTGGTCAAATAAAAGGGAAAACATAACCAATAGTTCTCATTATCTCTCAAAATTCTCTACTTTCCGGATCTTGTAGTTTATTTTTTAATTCAGAACCAAGCATTATTAAGGGAATATTTCAGGCAAAATGTCCAAGCATTTCTGGAACGGTACGAGCTATATGTCTAAGATCTCTTGTAAAATCTTGAATATCATCCATAGAATTAAGATAAAAACGAGCAGAATTATTTATATCAGCCATTTCTGCAGACTGAAAAGATCTTTCAGTATGATATAACCACTTTCTAAGACGAGAAACAACACTGTCATTGTCTATAATTTTTTGAGAAAGGTTTCAATACCTATTCAAGAATTGTCATAGCCTTCTTGCTTCATTGTTTACACTACCTGGTACATAAGCTTGTATATTTCAAAGAGAACCTCAATAAGTAGATTGTACTCTATTTCAAAAATCATTAAACCATCATCACAAACGATTTCATACAGATCTTTTGTATTCAGAAAAATTACTTCTTGAAGGAAGTTCATCAGTTCATATTTGTCTCAAAGCTTCATCTACATTATCTATACCAAGAGAACTTGCTCTTCTTATAAAATCATCATAGTCAGAAGCAGTACTAATAGCATGATACAAAGATACATTTGTATTTATTCTTTGGAAATAAGACCTAAGTTCTCAATCAGCTCAAAGTGCACTACCTGAATCTCAAAAAGCAGTAGATATCCTATCCCATGCCTCCATTTGGGAGCTTAAACTATCCATAAAATGTCAACTAACATTTCTAAGCTTACTTATATCATCTCATACCTGTATAGGAGCGGTAATCAAGTGACCAAAAGCATTTCAAATACCACGAAACAATGTATGCACCACTCATCAATGCCTATAAAGCATTCCAAGAATTGCTTCTCTGCTTGCACCATCCATTTCTTCAAAGCTTCAGTAAGTCTGCTTCACATAATCAATAAAATCATCCATCTCCATCTCACCAAAGATAGTTTCTATTCAATTTGACACCAATCATGCAGAATTTTTTCAAAATTGAACTACCAAGCGTCAAGACTTTTCTACTGTAGTAAATCAAATTTGTCTAAGAGATATAAGTCACTCTTTTCTAAGTTCCAAAATAAGTCAAATTGAAGCTCTTGGTCAATAAAGCACAGTATCAAAAAGCTCTCACATCGTATTAAAACTTCACTCTCAGTACATTGCTTCATGAAGTTCATCATACTTATCTGATATATGCTCTGAAAAGTTATGATTTTCTTGCCATCTTGAAAATGCTCTCTCAAATTTTTCATCATCTACATCCACTCAAAACTCTTCTTCCAACTTTTCCTTTACAGAAGATTTAAAATTTTCTTTAAATTCATCTATTTTTTCTTGAGTAACTTCAGCAGCTTCATCTCAATCAGGCAATTCCCCCTGAGCCTGTCTATAAGTTTTTTTTGTATCTTTATATCAAAGTATTGAATCTTTTAAGTCAGAATTAAACCATCATACAACAGACAATCAAACTCACCATATTCAGCTATTTACTGATTTTCAATCATTTATCCTTTCTGTATATTTATTGGCAACCCATCATCAAACAAAACCAAATATACCTCAACTACCTTTAGCTGTTTCTTGAACTTGTTGTCTTGACTCATCCAAACTAGAAGAAACATCCTCTGCAAGATTTGAAAGCTCTCTAGATGTATCCTGTAAGGTATTGTATGCTTCTGCAAGCCTATCATCTTCCAAGCCGTCTATTTGTTCTTGAGTAAGAGAACTTAAAAATTCATTTATTTGATGTATATCTTCAATTTGTAAGGATTCTTTGGACTCTATATTATGTTTGATTTGTTCTATCTGCTGTACAGAATCTCAAAAACTTTGATTGAATCTATCAAGGAAATTCAATATATCTTCTCTAACAGAAAAATCCTGTTCTTGAGAAGATTCAATACTTTGCTTGATTGAATCTAGTTCTCTTCTAATGTTTTCTATTATCTCACTTCTTTCTTGCTCTTCTTGAGTTTCAGGAGATGAAGACTGTTCTAGAAGCCTTTCTCACATAGTTTCCAAAGGCATTTTTTGTTGTTAATTTTAAATTTCTTATTCTAATGTATATTCTCATTCTGCTGAAGGTTCGTCATCTCATATTTGTCTAATAGGCTCACTAGCTCAAACAACAAGTAAAGCTCATAAAGCATTAAGATGCCTTAAAGCAAGTGTATCAACAGCAGTTCTAGCAAAAGATAAGTCTTCAGGATCTCAAGTAATTCGTTGTAAATAATCTCATTCCCACAAATTATCATCAACTGATTCAGCAAAATATGGAGCAAACAACAATCATCCATATATACCTCAAGTCCATCACCAATCTTTTCAAGCTGGGTTTGCTCTTCATGTAAGTGCAAATTTTGCTCAACTAGTTAACTTGGCTCTAAATCATTCAGTATTCATTACTTGCCTAATTTCATTAATACCCCTTCATACTGTCCAATCACGAGCCTTTTGACCAAATTTTGAAACAAGATTATTTGACAATTGTGGGTTAACTTCTGATAATTTTCTTCAAGAAAGAGAATCAGACATTCTTCCAGAGACATTAGTATCTAAGTTTCTTATATAATTATTAACCAAATCATCTCAGTGCTGTTGCATAAATCTTTCGGCAGAAATTCTTTCACCATTACTTGAATTTCTAAAATATACATTATCTCATTCTCTTGTTATTCTATACCTACTTCAAGCTATACTAATATCTCTTCATTCCAAATTACCCAAAAATCTTTCACGATTTCTATTCATTACTTCCCTTCCAAGATTAGAAAATGCACCTCTATCTATCCTTGCATTACTCAATAACTCTCTAGCAGAATTATACTCAAACTCTCTTGTAGTGGTTGTTCCATCCGATCTGTGATGAGGCTTAGTAAGAACATACCTTCCTTCATCTGTAACTCTAAGAGCCCTTCAATCTCATAAATCATAATTTCTTCATCTTTCAAGATTATTCAATAGAACCCTATTTTCATTAGTATTTATACTTTCTCTAGGACGTCTTGCTCATTGAGGAGACTCCTGATTTCATCTCTGTCATTGCTGTGGAGCTCTTTGATCCTGACCTCACCTTTGAGCATTTCAAACTCTCAAATTTCAATCTGGTCACCTAAACACTCTAACTACTTCAGACCTTCACGTCCTATCTATTCACCTAAACACAGAAACCAAAGCTAGTGAAAGCAAAAATTCTTCTTTACTTAACTCAAGGTCTTCATCATAAGCAATAGCATCTATACCAGCTGCGGTAAGTCATATAGCTCCAGCCTCTATTGTAATTCATCATGCTAATTTCGCTCAGGCAGCAGCTCTTGAAGTGTTTTCTCATATGTAGAAAGGATTTGATCTACCTCATAATGTTTGCATATTTCTAATAGCCTGAGAAGCTCTAAAAACTCCAAAGAATACAACCGACTTCATATATTCTGGGACTCCAGCAAATTCATGATTTTCATCTATTAAGTTCTTGATTTGATCATAAGATGCCATAAAAGCAGATCATCATGCTACAGACTCAAGTGATCACATTCAAAACCTTCACAACCTACCTGTAGGCATAAACTCAGACGCTCATCTTGCTCACCAAGCTCTCCTAAGTCTATCTCACCTTCAAATATATTGTCATCATCTTTGAATTCATCATGCAGCCCTATAAGCTCTTGCTCAAGTAACAGCCCATCTTGCTCAATGTATAGCCAAACCTCATATTGGTAAAGTAACTAAAAATATTCCTGCTTCTTTGGCTATAGTAGAAGCTATATCTATTTGGTTTTGAGACATATTAAACCTTCACTCTCACATAATATCTCAATAAATATCTACCAACCTTCTATCTCATTCATATTGTCATTTACTCCAAAAACTGTTAGAGCTATTATCATGCATATATCTTCTTATTATAAATCATGAAACAACAGACATTTTCATATAATTCTTGAAGTTTTTCTCAGCCTCTTCCATCCTTTCTTCTATATCTATCATATCTCAACTTATAGGATCTGGATACTCTACTCCAAAAATTTGTGCAATTTGCTGTTTTTCTTCTTCGGAAGTTGATTCGTTATTATATTTTTCTACCATTTCTTCTATATCTTCAACTATTCATTCCCTTATTTTATCTCTTGAATCCATCCAAGTTTGATCTACTTCATTTAATTGATCAAGAAGGTTTTGTTTTCAAGATTCTGTAAGACCAATGTCATCACTTAATTTATCCACTATTTGGTTATTACTTGGATTCCCCTCGAAGAGCTCTTCAAGATATTGGATGTCTATTTGTCTTCAATTAGACAATTCTATTCAATCTTCTAGTATTCTTATAGAAAGCTCTTGCTCATTGTATTCAGAAGATGAAAAATTTGATACTATTTCTTCTATCAAATCATCGTTTTCACCAACTTCAGCTTCTCTATCAAAAAGAGAAGAAACATCTAAAGTGTTAATACTATGTGTATTTCTAGACTCCACAAAATGCATATTATCTCTACTATAAGACATATAACTAGAAATATCAGCTACTTTTTCAAGCATTCTATCCATTATATCATCCAACATATCATGAATATCATCTTTTGATCAATGTTCAGGGTTAAAACCAATTAATAATGGATACAATTCATGATTGACCTCTTCAACCAATTCTCATGAAGATGACATCAAACTTATCTCATCTAAAAGTTTTTGTATAATCTCATATCTTGCTTTTATATCAGGGTTTTCTTCTAGTACTTCATTCATCATATCCATATTCAATCACTGAAAATATTCTTCATTGAAAGGAATATGTTTTACTTCTCACTCTCTATCTTTACCTACAAGATATCTTTGTCATTCAATAACCTCAAACTCAGGTGGCATAGAAAAATTAAGTCAATAATACTCTTCCTGAAATTCCTCGTCATCTTCAAGATCTCTTTCTTCAATCTCAGGGATAGGAACAGCAGGAGAAGTTTCTGCACCTTCTTCTCTATCTTCATAACTTTCTCAGTCTTCCTGCTCCCTTTCTTCTCTTTCTGTAGACTGTCATTCAACATCTATAGTTTCTTCTTCAACTCAACTTCTTTCTTCCTCTCTTACTCTATTTATATATGAAGAAAAAATAGTAGAAATTGTTTTTTCATCTTCAAAACTACCCAAGCTATCTTCTCACAACTCATCCACCATATCATTTAATCATTTTGCTATTATCAAAGAAAGTTCATCTTCTCAATTTTCTTCAATCAAGTTTTGAAAAGTTTGATACCTTTCAGTTTCTTCACCCAAAGTATTCATATATCTTTCAACATCAAACTTATCATTTCACATTCTCTCATACAGATATTGCCTGATTTCAGAAATTTCATAATCTCAAAAAAGAGTAGCAACAAGCAAGGAGTGTCATATTTTTTCTTTTTCAGCCTTACTTTCTGTGCTTTCTCTGGTTCTATCTAGCACTTCTCAATCTCATCAAAAAATATTAGACCATCATCATCTAAGTATTGAATTGGCAACATCAAAACTTGAGTTTCATGTACCATACCTAAGTAAAAAATCTCATCAAACCAGTGCTCAAGCTGTTCTCAAAAATCAATAATTCTGAATAGCTTTCCATCATGCATATATTGCTCATCATATTGCTGCTAACTGTCAAAGCTGAGAATAAGTTTGCCTTTCTGAATTTGACAGATTTCATTGAGATAAAACATGATCAAAAACTCAAATCAATCAGTGTTCTTCTAATATACTACTATCTATACCAAGTTCTTCTATTGTTTGCCTAATTTCGCTTTCAGTTTCTATGCTTTCTTTCACAGATGCAGCAAATGCTTCTTTTGAAGAATAAGAATGATCTATAATTATATCAAAAGAATCTACAATATCTGGGTTGTTAGTTTGTAACGAATAAAAGAAAAAACAATAAGCCTCATTTAGTTCTTCATTAGACAATCATTCTCAATGTATTTGAGCATAAGGATTATTTTCTGGTTCAAAATATGTTCTTAAAAAATCTTCATTATGAATAATATTTTGCTTTATTATTTTTCTAACATTTTCACTTCATAGTTGATCCAAATAATTTTCAAGCTCTTCTTGAGAACCCAAAGAAAATATCCTATCAACTATTTTTTCTCAAGCCAACAATTTTTTACTTTCAGAAGAAGTAGTATTATAAAATCTAATCAACTTATCATTACTAAAATTATTAAGAACATCTATTGAAGTATCAGACATATCTTCTATAAGATGATCTATATCATTAGATATATCAACCCTCTCTACACCATCAACTTTATCTACCACAGCATCCAAAAACTCTTGTAACTCTGCCTCACTTTCAAGATATCATATAACATTTCAATCTACCCACAAATAATATTTTCAACCTCTTTCTTTTACTTCCAACTTATTTTCAATATTATCAATATTTAAGTCAGAAGTATCCAAATAATTTTCTATATCAGCATGTCTTATTTTTTCTACACTTGAACGATCTACTTGCTGTTCTTTTGAGTCATCTTTTTCCAATCTTCATACATTTAATTCTATATTTGACATTATTTTTATTTTTGTTTTAAAATACAAACTTTTATAAAGTATAAGCAATATTTATTTTCTGTCAAATTTTGGCCAAATAATATAAAAAACTTAAATTTTTTAAATTTTGAAAATTGAAAAAAGGAAAATAAAACTATATAACATCAATTAATTTTTCTTGACTCTCTACAGTTTCTTTGAATATTTCTTCTAGAGAGTTATTTATATTTTTTATATTTTCTTCATAAACTATTTTTCCGTCAAACACAATTCAAAACCTATGAGCAACCTCCTCAACATCAGATAGTATATGAGTATTAAAAAAAATTGTTTTTCACTTTTCATTCAATTCTAGCATCAAATTTTTAACTAAAATTCTTCACAAAGGATCAAGACCACTCATTGGCTCATCCCAAAATACTATTTGTGGATCATTTATCAAGCTTGCTGCCAGACCCAATCTTTGTCTCATACCTTTAGAATAAGATTTTACCATTTTATTTTTAGCAAATAATAGTCATAATTTATCTAAAAGATCCAATCATCTAAGTTCTGCCTCTTGTTTGGTAAGTCCGGACAACTGACCGGCAAAAATCAAAAATTCTATTCCATCCAAATGATCATAAAAATAAGCATTTTCTGGCGAATATCAAATTTTTTTATATAGATCAGGTTTTTCATTAAGATTTTCTCAAAACACTTTGATACTTCAGCTTGTATGTTTCAAAAATCATAATATACATTTCAAAGTAGTTGTTTTTCATGCTCAATTCGGTCATAAAAATCAATAAATTTGTCAGCTTGAAACATCCAAATCAACTCACTTTAAAACATCGGTTTTTTTCATATTATTTTTAAAAGTCTTCTTTAATTTGGAAATTTCTAAAATAGTTTGCTGCATAATTATATTTTTTAATACTAAAATAAATTTTTCAAAATCTGGTCTCTTATTTCTTGTTTTAGTTGAGTTTTTTGTTCTCACTCCACCCTTGAAATATTGCTTTTAACACCACCCACATCAAAATAATAAACTATCTCTTCAACAAACTCAAGAAGCTCATCTTCCGGTAATTTTTGCAAATCTTTATGATTTTTTATTAAACCAGAAACAAATGATAAAAAGCTTTCAATAGAAGAAGCATCTGCACTAGTTCATAAGTTTTTTATTTTTGATAGAATTTCTTCATCAAACTTATCCATAAGAAAAGGAGAAAAAACTGGGATCAAACTTTCTATTTTAACTTTTTTATAAAACCTAAAAAAATAAAGAATTATATTTTCATTATTTAAGTTTTCAAAAATAATGGTCAACAACTTAGCTGTAAACCTATCTTTTACTTGTTGCTGTTTTTTTTGAGATGATACTTGTTGAGCTTTTTTTTGATCTTCTTCAACTGATTTTACATCATCTTCAGAAACCTCTTCTTTTACAGTTTCTGCATCCTTTCAAGACTCAAATCATCAAACTCCATATACTTCTCACATAGTTTTAAATCTTTTTTATAAATCACACTAAGTTTTATATATTTATACTTGAATTTCAATACAAAATATTTATATTAATTGCCACTAGTTGAGATTATGGTGGGGTGCCAGAGCGGTCGAATGGGGCTCCCTGCTAAGGAGTTGACCCGGTTTCGGGTCCGAGGGTTCGAATCCCTCCCCCACCGTATTTAAGGCACCGTAGCTCAGCAGGTCAGAGCGGTCCTCTCATAAGGGACAGGTCGGTGGTTCAAGTCCACTCGGTGCCATTATTTTTTTTTGGAAATAAGAAAAATAGTATTGAAAATTTAAGTCAAATAATTATTATAAAATTTATTTATTGAATAAAATATAACATTATGGCAAGCAAAAAATGATCTAGAATTTTAGTGTGACTAATATGTAAAGAAACTGGTGTTCAAAATTATGTTACAGAAAGAAATAAGCTTAATACAAATAAGTTTGAAATTAAAAAATATTGCCCTAAGTTAAGAAAACATACTATGCATAAAATGAGAGAAAAACTAAAATAATATTTTATATAAATAATAAGATAATATGCTAAAAATTAGACTAGCAAGAACTTGAAGATCAAAAAGACCTTTTTATAAAATAGTAGTTACTGAACACTCTAAACCTGCTAATACCTGATTCAAGTCTGTTCTTTGATGGTATAACCCTATGGAACACAAAGTTGAGGCAGATCTTGAAAAAGCAAAAAAACATATAAACAACTGAGCTAAACCTAGTGAGAGAGTTGCTAAAATTTTGTATAATGTTTCTAATGATGAGTTTTTTGCTAAGTTTTTTTCTTATAAAGAAAGAAAAAGAACAAAGAAAAATGAGGACAAATAGTTGTCTTTAGTTAAATAACTTTAACTTAATTATGTACGGTCAAGCTACTACTATAGAAGAATTTGTTTTGTTAATACTTGCTGTTGTGGTCATAGTAATTTTTTGATGAGCCATAGCAGCTTTTTTTATTGCAATATTTCAGTTTATATTTTCAAAATGAGATTCAGAAAAAATTAAAAAAGCATGGAACACTATAAGATATATGCTACTATGAATAATTTTAACAATATTACTTTTATTTATTTTCCCAGTTGTTTTTGAAAGATTAGAAATACCTTGACATGAACAGTATACAGCCCAAAATATTTTTGAAAAAGCAGGAGAATTAGTTCAACACCTCATTAGTTGAGAATGATTAGAAAGCATGCAATCAACTTGAGAACCTGCTTGACCTACTTGACCTCTTTAAAAGCTTTTGCTAAAAATTAAATGATTAATAAAATACCAAATACAACACTAAAAAAATGGAACAGATTTGATTGAATAGAAAAATGATTCATCATTTATTTATTAGTTTTAATAATTACTATCTTTTCTTTTCCAATAATAGAAGTTTCGCCTACTTGAACTGATGAGGTGATAAATTTTTTTATTTTTAATAGTTATACTATCACAACCTTTTTAATTATATCTATTTTTTTAGTTTTTTTAGTTTTGTGGAATACTAGTTTTAGATTCAAAAAACTTATTCATATATTAGTATGATTCAAAGAAAATGATGCAATTCTCAATTTTTGAATACTACTTCTTATTACAATTTCATATATTAGCATTTCTGATGTAGTAAATCTTCTAAGAGAAAATGTAAGTTACAGTATAGGAATTTGATATTGATATTATATAACATGATTTGTATTAATAATTGGTCTTATATGGAACTTATTTTTAGCTTTAAACTTATCAAAAGATAAAAAAAAGAATAAATTAATAAATGTAATTCAAAAATGACAAGAATCCAATTCGCAAAAGGATCATATAAAATCACTTTTTGATAAATAAATTAATTTTTAAGACCAATTTAATAAAAATAATAATTTAAATAATAATTTAAATAATAATTTAAATAATAATTTAAATAATAATTTAAAATTTACATTAATAAAAAAGGATAGTAAACTAAGTTACTATCCTTTTTTGTATAAATAGTATATACAATCTATCAAGAAATAACTATTACTCCTCATCTTCATCCAAGCCAGAAACTTTACCACTTCTTTCTTCTATAAGTTGCTTTTGTATTACATCTGGAACTTTTTCATATCCTGCAAACTTCATCACATAATTTGCTCTACCCTGTGTAAAAGATCTAAGAGAAGTAGCATACCCAAACATTTCTGCCAATGGAACTCTAGCTTTAATTGCAACAGCATGTCATCTTTGATCTTGTCACTCCACTCTTCATCTTCTTGAACTTAAGTCTCACATAACATCACCCATATATTCTTCTGGAGTTGTTACTTCTACATCCATTATTGGCTCCATTATTATTGGATTAGCCTTGTAGTATGCATCTTTGAAAGCTTTATAAGAAGCAACCTTAAATGCTACTTCTGAACTATCAACCTCATGGTATGAACCATCAAATACTGCTGCCTTTACATTTATTATTTGATATCATGCAAGAATTCACTTTTGCATAGTTTCTTTTACTCATTTATCTACAGCTCAAATGAAATCTTTTGGAATAACTCCTCAAACTATCTCATCCTGAAACTCGTAAGTTTTTTCTTCATCTTCAAATGGTTCTATTCTTAGATGAACATGTCAGTATTGTCATCTACCTCATGTTTGTTTAACAAATTTTCCTTCTCATTTTGCTGTTTCCTGAATTGTCTCTCTATAAGCTACTTGAGGTTTTCAAGTGTTAGCTTCTACCTTATATTCTCTTTTTAATCTATCAACTATAATATCAAGGTGCAATTCTCACATTCAAGCAATAATTGTCTGACCACTTTCTTCATCTGTATGAAATTTAAATGATGGATCCTCATTTGAAATCTTTCCTAATGCCATTCACATTTTTTCTTGATCTTTCTTAGAAGCTGGCTCTATAGACATACTTATTACTGGATCAGGGAATTCCATTTGTTCCAATAGGATTGGTTTTTTTTGATCACAAAGAGTATTTCATGTTTTTGTTTCTTTTAATCAAAGAAAAGCACAAATATGTCCAGCTGTAATTTCAGTTACTTCTTCTCTTTTATCTGCATGCATCAATAAAAGTCTTCAAATTCTTTCTTTTTTATCTGTCACTGGATTATACAAAGTATCTCCAGATTTTATTACACCAGAGTAAACTCTTGCATAAGTTAATGTACCAACATATGGATCATTCACTATCTTAAATGCCAATGCAGAAGTTGCTTCTTTTTCTGAAGGATTTCTTTCATCTTCATCACCAGTATCAGGATTAACTCATTTTACTGCACCCACATCTTCTGGAGATGGAAGAAAGTCAGATACTCCATCTAGAACGAATTGTACTCATGCATTTTTCAAAGCAGACCCACATAAAACTGGATATAGCTCATTTTGTATTACTCACGCTCTAATAGCTTTTTTTATCAAGTCTTGAGATATTTCCTCTCATTCAAGATATTTTTCTGCTAATTCATCATCAAAAACAGATAATTTATCCAACATTATTTCTCTATACTCTTCTGCTTGATCTTTTAGTTCATCTGGAATTTCATGCTCTACAGTTTCCATTCAATAATTTCATTCAAATGTATAAGCTTTCATTTCAACAAGGTTTATCACACCTTTGAATTCTGTTGCCTGTCACCAAGGTAATTGCAATGCAACTCATTTATCAGTAAGCTTTTCTTTTATAGAATCCAAAGACATAAAAAAATCAGCTCACATTTTATCCATTTTGTTTACAAAAGCTATTCTTGGAACATGATATCTGTCTGCTTGTCTCCAAACTGTTTCTGACTGAGGCTCTACTCATTGACTTGCATCAAACACAGCAACTCCTCAGTCCAAAACTCTCAATGCTCTTTCTACCTCCACTGTAAAATCAACGTGTCAAGGAGTATCAATAATATTAATTTGATTTTCATCCCAAAAACACGTAGTAGCAGCTGAAGTAATTGTAATTCATCTTTCTTTTTCCTGCTCCATCCAGTCCATGTCTGATGCTCATTCATGAGTTTCTCAGATTTTATGTTTTCTTCATGTATAGTAAAGTATTCTTTCTGTGGTAGTTGTTTTACCAGCATCAATATGTGCTACAATACCAATATTTCTAACATTATCTAAACTTACTTTTTTCGCTGTTGACATTAATATTTATTAAAAATTAAAAACTAAATAATATGGAGGCATTATAAAGCTCCACACAAATAAAAGCATATATATTTATTTTATTGCAGATTTGATAACCACGGCATTTTCCCTAACTGAATGTTCAACATTTTCAACAAAACAATCCTTCAAAGATGAGTCAACTTGCTCAGACGCTGTATCCATATAAGTATCTTCTAACGGATGAAAAAGTGGATCTACCGAATCAATATCCACCTCCTGCAACTTAGAAACAAAATCTATTATCTCATCAATTTGTCAAACGAACTTATTTTTTTCACTCTCATCTATGCTTATACTACATAAGTCACAAATTTGATTTAATTGTTGAAAAGTCAAACTCATAATTTAATTCAAATAACAATAAATTAACTAGCATCCATTAATATACTGATTTGTATGTTTATTTCAAGTTTTTTTATTTGAAAAAATTATTAAAATAATTATTATATTTGTAAAACTTTTATAAAGTTAATTATTTTTATGGAAGAAAAAGTAAAAGATGTTGTATATGATACAGACTATCAAGACTTAGTAGAAAAATGATGAGAAATAAAATTTACCTCAAAACAAGTTGTCAACAAAACTAAAAAACAAAAAAAAGAAGAAAAAAAATGATTTTTTGACAAAATGTTTGAACTATTATTTCCATCTGCACCTAGTTCTAAAAACTCTAAGAAAAAAGGAGAAAAGAAAGAAGAATCTCCACTAAAAGACAAATCATTAGAAGAACAAATAAAATATCTAATAAATTTACCAGATGAAGAATATTCAGATAAGTTATTAACACCAAAATTAAGAAACTATATAAACAAAATAGAAAATGAGTATGTTTCTATGTTTCAAGACCAAAAAACCCATATAGCTCCAAGTTATTGGGAGGTTAAATGAACTGAAACAAAAGTTTCTGATGTGTTCTGTAAAACCTATTTTGCAAGCTGATACCCTTCATACATGGATTTTTTACGAACAAGAGACCTTTTATCTTTCCATAACAAATGGGATATATCATGGTTTATATATCCTTCTGATGATGCAGCAATGCAAGCTATGCTAAAAAGAAGGGCTACACAACTAAAGGCAGAATTATCAGAAGCCTACAACAAATGAATTACTATAGATTCAGAAACGGAACTTGAGTACAAAGATGTAGAATCAATAAGACAAAAACTTGCTACAAGAGAAGAAAGGTTTTTTCAAACATCATTTTATAGCACAATATATCACAATGATTCTGACAAGTTAAAAGAAGAATGTAAAAAGTTTGAACAACAAGTTTGATGAGTTTGAATCAAAATGAAGCCTGCCACACAAAGAATGGATGAATGATTCAACTCTACAGTACCTTTATGAGTAGATGACCTTTGAATATCCAGGAGCATGGTTACGACATCTCTTGCTTGATCTTTTCCTTTTATTTCCAGTGATCTTATTGAGAACACATGAATACTCTATTGAATTAACTTACATACATGATGACTTGTAGTTTTTGATAGGTTTTCCAACAAGCTTCCAAATGCAAACAGCGTAGTATTAGCTACATCTTGAGCTGGTAAATCTTTTACCGTTAAACTTGAAATACTAAGATATTTAATTTTATGAATAGATATTATAGTAATAGACCCAGAAAACGAATACAAAAGCCTTATTGAAAAAGTTTGATGAACATATGTAAATATCGCAGTAAACTCATGACAAAATATTAATCCTTTTGATATGCCTCCTAAAATTGAAGATATAGAATATTGAAAATGAGACCTTCTTAGAAGTCAAATAATGAGTCTTATATGACTTATATGAGTACTACTTTGATGACTTAGCGTAGAAGAAGAAGCTCTACTTGATAAAGCACTACAATCAACATATAACATTAAAGACATTACATTTGAAGATGAAAATATGAATTGAAAAACTCCACCTTTAATGGAAGACTTGTTAAACATATTAGAATGAATGGAGTGATGAGATAGAATAGCTACAAAATTAAGTAAGTATGTGACATGAACATTTGCAAAACTATTCAACAATTATACTAATGTAGACCTAGACAGTGGTTTAACAGTTTTTAGTATTAGAGACCTTGATGAAAGCCTAAAAACTCCTGCTATGTTTAATGTTTTAAATTTTATATGGACAAGAGTAAGATCCCAAAAAAGAAAGAGAATGCTTGTAGTAGATGAGGCTTGGATAATGATGCAGCATGATATGTCTGCAAACTTTCTGTTTTGACTGATAAAAAGAGCAAGAAAATATTGACTGTGAGTAACGACAATAACACAAGATGTAGAAGATTTTGTTAAAAGCAATTACTGAAAGCCAATAGTAGCAAATGCAGCAGTAAATTTACTTCTTAAGCAGTCTACATCATCAATAAAATCTTTAGATGTAATATATTGATTATCAGAAGCTGAAAAACAAAAACTTGTTTCAGCAAATATATGAGAATGATTGTTTTTTGCATGAAACCAACATATAGCAATGAAAATACTCCCTTCACCTTATGAAAAAGATTTTATAGAAACAAATGTAAAGTAATTTAATAATTAATTAAAAATATGAACTCAAAAAAAGATTTTCAAATACAAAATAAACATATACTATCACTTGCATGTATAATGTTTTTCCCTCGAGTTGTATACTTTATGATAAAATCAGAAGATTATGAATTAACTCAAGAAGATAAAAATTTTATAAAATGATATATTAAGTTTTGATTTATAATTCTCAGCACAATAGCACTTGCAGTAATTATTTGAATAGTTAGCCTCACAAGCAATATACTTCCTACATTTATGAGTACAATATCAAACTTGTTAGCAATTTTTTGAGTAATACTTATTATCTTGTGAGTTTTTATGATATTCTCAGAAAAAACAGTACTTCAATGAGATATAAATCTAAAATACAAAAAAATAACTCCCTGAAATATAGATATAGCATTTTATTATATTCCTATATACAATATCTATCTTTGGTACAATGAACCCAAAATTAATCAGTATCGATGGATAAAAGAAAGCATCCTTTTTCGGCATTTATGGGCTTTAATAGTTTTAATTACATTTAATATTAGCATAGCATTTTTACTTTTAATAATTTGAATTGTTAGATTAGTAAGCATTATAGCTTGAATAGATTTTATACCGGACAAATACAAAGAAAAAGCAGACAAAATATTTGACAAAAATCCAGAAGAAGTATATGGATATATAAAATGACCTATAGTTTTTATAGTAGAAAAAGTTAAGTCTTGATGAAAATATTCTATAAATAGTATTGACGAATATATACAACAATCAAAAAATGAGTATTCCAACTTAAAAAACATAGAATATACTACCAACAAATCAGCAATATCTGATCAAAAAGAAATTTTTATAGAATATGCTATTCTTTGAATAATTCTATTTTTATTATCAAACAGTATTTTTTCCTTTATACAATTAAGCATATATTGAAATATTATAATTATAGCATTTTTAATTATTTTATTTAGGTATATAATCTCACTATATTTACAAAAATTGCCATACATTCCAATAATACATGAAGTAGTAATAATAGGTAAGAAAACTATAAACTTCCTCAAATAATATATTTGAATTTGACAAATAATTTATTTTAGGTAAAATTTATAAAATATTTAAAATAAAAACAAAAAAATGCTAAAAAAAATAATAGCCATATTAATAATTATAAATTCATTTATAGGACTAAGTTTTTGAGATGAAGCACAAATATGAGCTTCAGATTGTGACTGAAGATTTTGTACTGATCTATGAACGTCTATTGACAATATAAGAGATCGTCTGGACGCCTGACCTGCAGAAAGATGAGCTGATTGATTACAAGCATTTATTGTGAACCTAGCCTCAAATATTTTTATGCCTATTATGATTATGATATGACTAGTAATAGCAATTATTTGATTTTACAAAGTTATGTTTACAGAAAGCGACGAAGATAAAACAAGATGAGCAAATTATATAATTTGGTGAACAGTATGAATTATTGTGATGACCTCAGCCACATATATCACACATAGTCTAGTATGAGAAACATGATCTTGATTAGAAACTGAATGAATTAGTCTTGCTGAATCTATATACAGTAATATTGTATTTCCTTTTTTCCAAATATTTGCTTATCTTGTTGTTTGAATACTCTTTATAGTATTACTAATAAATGCTTTTAAACTACTAACAACCAATCAAGAAGAAGTAGGTAAGAGCGCAAAAACAATTGTGGTACGAAATATTATCTGAATACTTATGATAATTTCATCATCAGAAATTGTTAGAATAATATACTGAACTCATACTGAACAAAGAAACACCTGAAATTTATGAGATATATGAACCTGAATTCTTGCTGACAGAAACATTGAATTCATAACAAACATTATAAACTGGTGACTTTCTTTTGTTGCTTTTATAATACTTATTATAATAATATACCAATCATATCTTTTATTAGTAAAACCTGAAGACGAAGAAACAGTAAAAAAATTAAGAAAAAATTTTGTTTATGTATTTATATGATCTGCAATAATTTGAGGTTGATTTTTACTTACCAATTTCTTAATAATAAACTAGCATATTTAAATCTAAATCAAATAAATGAATATAGTGCTAGTTTGAGCTTGATGAACCTGAATTTCAGGTGTTGCCTTGATATTGAAACAATTATGATACCAAAATATAGTTTGCATAGACAACCAAGAAAGTCAAATAACTAAACTACTCAAGAAAAACGACATCAAGACAATAATATGACATTGAAATTATCAAGTCAAACCAGAAGACATAGTAATATACTCTGATGCAGCTATAAATTCACCTGAAGTAATACAATCCAATAAGCTAAAAGAAAAAAAACTAAAAAAATATCATACGAATTTTAGTTATTTTCAATTTGTGTGAGAGCTATCAAAATATATGAAAACTATAAGTATAGCTTGAACACACTGAAAAAGCACTACAACAGCATTATGTATAAATACTATTAGCAAAGTATCAGATAAGTTTTGAATGGGAATTTTAGGAGCACTTGTTGGAGAATTTGACAACAAAAATTTTCTTATAAACAAAAACAGACAACCTGAGATATGAGAAATATTTAATCATATAATTAGCAGGAAAAAATCAAATCTGAAACCTCAAAACATAAAAAAGCTATATATGATAGTGGAAGCAGATGAATTCAACCAACATTTTTTATATTTAGACACAGACTACTCTGCTATCACTAATATAGAACTTGACCACAGTGATGTATACAAAAATCTTGAAACTTATATAAAATCTTTTTCTGATTTTGTAAAAAAAACAAGATTTAAGTGCATATGACTTCGCAACATAAAAGAGCTAAAACAATTAAAGCAAAAACATCCTGAAAAAATCCTACTTAAAAATCACACAAACATCCCGCTTGATTATATTTTTGGGGATCACAATAGGCAAAACTCAATTATAGTATACAACATTTTAAAACATATTTTCCCATCACAAGCAAGCAACATAAAACAAAACATATCAAAATTCAAGTGACTATGGAGAAGATGCGAACTAATTTGAGAAAACAAAAATCAAAGCTTAATTTTTTCAGATTATTGACATCATCCTACTGAAATTAATGCCGTTTTAGATGCTTTGAAAAAGAAATATCCAAACAAAAAAATAAACTGCATATTTCAACCCCATCAAGCTCGTAGAGTTTTTGAGTTTTTTAATAAATTTTTGAAATCACTTAAAAAAGTAGATAATCTTATTATTTATGATATTTATACAGCCAGAGAAGATATTAAGAGATTATCTGATAAGCATCAAAAATTCAACTGAATTGATAATAAACAAAAACTTTGAAGTTTTTTTGCAAAAAAATTGAATTCAAATTACACAGAAAATTTTGAAAAGGTTTATGTAAACATTTTTTCCTTGCCTAAAGATCGAATTACTATAATTTTTACAGCCTGAGACCTTGATTTTAAATTAAGAAATAGTATGAAAGATTAAAATCTAATTTTAAATACTATTTAGATATGTTAAAATATCTATTTCTCCAACATCCCAGTTTTGTCAAAATAAATCAAAGTTTGAATAAGTCCTGAAAGGAAGTATATATCATCATAGTTTTTCTCATTGTTTTTCAAGCAAGCTTTCCATGTAAATCTTGTTATTCAAAAGACTTGAGATAAGCACAACATCAATATTTTTTCATACTACTTCATTGAATCGTTTTATCAACAAATCATTATAAAAATTAAAGTTTTTTATCAACAAATCATAACTATATCAAGGTATATCATCTCAATTCCAAGAAGTTTTATACAAATCAACTAAATTATTTTCTTCAAAAATAGATCTCAAAGAAGAAATTCAAAATTTCATACTCTCAATCTTATCATAAAATCAATTTTTTATATATATAATTTTAACAGTATCCTCGTTAATATACAAAATTGCAAAAGAAGATTTATTTATATTATTTTTTAGATAATTAACTGTAAAAAAGCTTGATGGGAATATTTTTATATCAGATCTTTCAGAAAAATTATTTCCAGCAAATATTCTAAATATATTGGAAGTTTCAATATTCAGATAATACAAATTTAAGTAAAAAAATATATCTCATTTTTCTCATATTATATAATCAGCTGGCAATCAATCAACATAAGTATACTCAATATTATAAAAAAGCAAATATCCAGGAGTTGCAAACTGCTTTTTTATTTGTAATTTTTTTTCTTCTATTATATTATTCAGATCATTTATAGTAAACTTTGTATCTGATTTATGAAAAACTGGAAAAGAATAAAAATAAAATCTATTTTCATTGATTAAAAAAGTATTATTTCACTTTGTATCTTTTATGTTTGTTTGCAAATAATACTCAAAAAAATTATTTATATCTTTTTTATATATATTTGAATCAGTTTTTTTAACATGTTTTGTAATATAGTCAGACTCGAAAAAAATATCCATATCATCTATTTATCAATTAAAATCATCAATTATTATATCCTTTATATTTACATCCTTTCTATAGCTTTCAAAATACTTTTTTAGATGAGGTTTTGTTTTTATAAGCTTTTCATACGTTTTCAATAAGTACTGATAATCTCAATCTTTTGGATACACATAACAAACAGGATCAAGCAATCAAGTAGGTCTTATAATTTGTTCTGCAAAATTATCAGAAACATTAATTTCATAATCTGCTGGAGTAGCTGAAACAAACATAGTTTTAGCAGCAGATTTTACCCTTTCTTTTTGGATAGAACTGACATCATTGGATTTCCAAGAAAGCATATTCTCCAACTCTTCAAAATTCAAAGGCCTATGATCAATTGCCGAAGGCAGTCTAAATCAATGCTCAACCAAAGTTTTTTTCCTAGAATTATCAGCTTTTGGCATAGCCTGCAACTGGGGTATACTTTGATGAGATTCATC
This sequence comes from Candidatus Absconditicoccus praedator, assembly GCF_021057185.1. GTDB lineage: Bacteria > Patescibacteriota > Gracilibacteria > Absconditabacterales > Absconditicoccaceae > Absconditicoccus > Absconditicoccus praedator. The sequence goes on along the minus strand of NZ_CP054059.1, from coordinate 614,797 downwards.
TACTATAAACAAAAAATCATCAGGAAAATAATCAAAAATAGTACTTGGAGGCTGTCAGGGTTGTCTTCAATCAAAATATCTGGAATAATTTTCAATTCAATTTGTAAATCATGTTTGTTTAATCATTTTTATGTCATACATTGTTCTTTTTTGTATCCTATTGGCTTCAAGTTCTTTTCATTCTTTTTTGAAATATTCTACTCTTTGTTCCATTTCTTCTTGGATATCTTTAAGTATATATTCCAAACCATCCATATCTTGCAAAAATTGAGACGCAGGTCGCAAGGTAAAATTATTTAAAGTTCACTTCTCCTCAAAAGTATTACTATCTTTTATCTGAATCATTTCTAATTTTTCCTCGTCAAAAATAAGTCTATAAAGAGTATTTTCAATACTGGAAAAAACATCCAAAATCTCTCCCCTAAAATCAAACATTCAAGGCTCTATTTTTGACTGAACAGGATGGTATTGCATATTTAGTAATTGTTTTTTCAACCAAGAAAAATCATAACTTTCACCAACTTGGAATTTTATACTATTTTTTTCAAAAACATCCTTTGATCAAAGACCATACAAAGAAGAAACTGAACTTACTATTATAATATCTTCTCTGGACAACAAAGATGCCATAGCAGAAAGTCTATACATTTCTATTTCTTTGTTTATAGTACTTTCTTTTTCTATATACATATCTTGTTGTGGCAGATAACTTTCAGGTTGATAATAATCAAAATAAGATACAAAGTAATGCACAGCATTATTTGGAAAAAAATATTTAAATTCAGTGGCCAATTGAGCTGCCAAGGTTTTATTGTGAGACATAATCAAGGTGGGTCTTTTAATTTGGTTTATCACATTAGCCATTGTAAATGTTTTTCAAGTTCAAGTAGCTCAAAGAAGAGTTGACACCTTTAAACCATTTTCAAATCACTCCACAATTTTTTGTATTGCCTCTGGCTGATCTCAAGTAGGTGAATAATTGGATTCAAGTTTGAACATAAAAAAGTTTTTTGATATAAATATATAATATTTTATAGTACTTTTTTTTGAGTTTGTTTTCAAGGAAAAATTTTAATAAACCACAAACTCATCTTCTTTATCTTCGTGCAAAATAAAATCATTTATATACTTGTCAAAAACATCTTCCAAAGCAAAAAACATTGTATTGTGATCATATTCCTCTAAAAGCAAAAATTTTTTATTGTCAGCTCATGAGTTTTCAAGTATTTCTTTTCACATCTCCCAAGGCACCACTTTGTCCTGTTTTCAATGCATAATTAAAGTTGGCACAGTAACTTTTTGTATTTTTTTGTAGTTTTTGAAAGAATCTTCTAAAAACAAATATTTTTGGATAGGAATTCAATATATAAACTCAGACATACCGTTCCTAGAATTAAAAGGAGAAATTAAAAAAAGTGATTTAACTTCATTTTTTTCAGCTATATTAATTGCTGGAGCAGAACCTATGCTATAACCTCATACAATAATATTTTCAGAAGAAATATTCTTATCATTAATTAGGTAATTATAAAAATTTTGAGTAGACTTATAAACGTTCTCTTCTGATGGCCATCACTGGCTTTTTCAGTATCATGGATAATCCATAGCTGCTACATTGTATCATTGATTTCAAAACCAAGCTATATCAGATATGAAATTTGAAATATTAACTCAGTTTGGAAGATAAAACAAAATAGTATAATCTTCATCGTTGTTAATAAAAATTCAACTTCAAGTATTGTCTTCATATGAATCAAATGTAACTTCTTTTATATCATATATTTTTTTAAAGGATTGGATATTGTTGGAATCTGAAGATATATACATTCAAGGGAAAGTAAGTATTGTTTCAATATGTCTTCAAAAAATCACAAAAATTATATATATTACCAACAAAAAACAAAATAAAATAAAAAATCTTTTTTTCATAGAAATTAAATCAAAAAATTAAATAACTTTATCAAAATATCCATATTTTAAAAAAAATCAATAAAAAAAGCCAAAGCATAAAAGCTTTGGCTATTAAAGTAATCTTTTTTACATAGATTAGTTTCTAAGATAATTGTATCTATACAAAACATAACCTATAAATGTCATTAAAATTAATGCTATTATTATATTTGTAGCAGGTCAAACTTCAGCTTCTCATTCAACTTGGGCTTCATCTGTTTCAACTCATGTTACATCAAACTCATATTCATCTCAAGCAGACTCATATTCTCAGTCAACCTCATTAACTGGTGTAAGTCTAACAGTATAATCACCTCCTCTTGTAGGCACTATAGTAAATTCTCAGTAATCCATATTTGCATAGTCAACTTCTTCAAAATCAGTATCATCCTCATGTCTTAAGTCTACTCTAACTTTTTCCGCATCATCAGAAGGCGACCATGTTACTCTAACTTCTCAATCTACAACTTCATAATCAACATCCTGAATTTGAACTGTAGCAGCTTCATGAACCTCTTCTTCATCTGTTTCAAAAGTAAATTTCAAAATATTTTCAGAGTCATTTCAATCTACTGTTGGAGTAACAATAACAAAATATTCTTCTCATTCTGCAAGATCTTCAAATGTATACTCAAAACTGTCTCCATCTTTTCAGGTTACTTCATCATCTTCAATATCTGCAACATCTATCTCATTGTAGATTTCATCATCATGTATATCTTCTGTGCTATATTCTATTATATAACTTTGAACTCTATCACCATGTCAATCTACTACAGTTGGTATTTCAAAAGTTGCTTCGTTTTTTTCAACTTCTACTTCCTCTTTTTCATCATCACTACTAAAACCCCAACCTTCTTGTTCTACATCCTCATCCATATCATCCTCAAAATCATCGTCCATATCATCCTCAAAATCATCGTCCATATCCTCAAAATCATCATCCCAATCATCAAAATCATCATCCCAATCATCAAAATCACCCCAGTCATCATCCATACTTGCTTCATCTAATTGTTCCTCTTCTCATGCAGTGTCATCAGCATCTTCTGCATATACAAAAGAATTAGACAAAACTATCATAATTACCGACAATAAAACCAATATATTTCTTATCATATTCATTATTAATATTTATTTAAACATCTAAATTTTTTGTTTTCTTTCACTCACAAACATAATAATAAATAATTTTTAAATTTTTGCAAATTTTAATATTGTTTTTTTTAGTTAGATTATTATAATATTAAATACGCTAAAAAATTATTATTTATCTGATTCTTATTATATTACAATTTGCAAATAAGTTGACAAAATATTAAAAATATATATTAATAATTTACTTGTTAAACTAAACTTATGGACTCAGACAATATGAAAAAACAAATGAACAAATCAATTAAACATCTTGAAAACGAACTAGCATCTTTACAACTATGAAGAGCTTCAACATCTCTTGTAGATTGAATAGATGTATTTGTATCATCATGGTGAATGACACAGAAAATAAATCAACTATGAAATACTACAATATTGGATGCACAATCAATCAAAATACAACCTTGGGACAAAAGCATTGTTTCTGACATAGAAAAAGCAATATACAACAGCTGACTTTGACTAACTCCAATAAATCAATGAGACTGAATTATTATAAATATTCCTCCACTAACACAAGAAAGAAGAAAAGAGCTTGTAAAATATGTAAACAAGCTCTGAGAAAACACAAAAATATCTTTGAGAAATATAAGACATGATACTTTAAAAGACATCAAAACACAATACCAACAAGAAGAAATATCAGAAAATGAAAAAAACTTAAAAGAAGAAGAAATTGATAAAACAATGAAAGAATTCAATCAAAAAGTAGACGAAATAACAAAAAACAAATCAGATGAAATTATGAAAATATAAATCACCAGATCGTCTGGTGATTTTTTATATTAAATTTTTTAAAAAAGTCTTTCTATGATATATGGTTGGTCACTTTTCTTTTATTATATTTCTATGATACAATGTTCAATATCATTTATTTTTTCATAGTTGATAATCTGGATATAAACTATCTATTTTCTTCATATACAAATCTCTAACAACCTTTGCAACTATGCTTGCCATTCATATTTGAACTACTTTACTATCTCAGGATTTTATAGTATTGATCTTTATTCATAATTCTTTTGAAGCTCCAAAATCAGTATTTCAATCAAAATAAATATAGTTTACTTGTGACATAGAAAATGATGATTGTTTCAAAATACCTTTAATTCAAGAAACTAAAAGTTTTTTCATAGAAGCAGAAACTCAATATTTATCTATAAAATTATTATGAACAAATTTATAATTAAAAAACAAAAATCAACTATTTTTTAATTCTTCTATTTTTTCAAAAAATATTTCTCTTTTTTTTTCAGAAATTTTTTTTGAATCAGCAAATCAAACATTATCATAATTATTATTTAATTCCAGAATTATTCACAAACAAATTGGTCAAGCCAATGGTCATCTTCATGCTTCATCTATATAAATACTTACCATAACAACTCAAGAATTCTTATCTTATAAAATCACCAATACTTGGTCCAGAATCCAAGGCTTTATCTAAAAACAATATTCAATCAAGATGATCTATCTCATGCTGAACTATCCTAGCATTTATTCAAGAAAGCTTTTCCTTTTTTGTTTTTCAATTTAGGTTTTTATACTCAACTTGGACACGAAAACTTCTTTCAACTTGCTTTTCTACTCCAGGCAAAGACAAACATCACTCTACATCTAAATATGTTTCAGATGAAAATTTTTTAATTTCAGGATTGATCATAATTTTTTCATCAATAAACCTTAAATCTCCAAAAGACTCATCCCAAAAAGTCACAATAATAATTCTTTTATTAACTCAAATCTGAGGAGCAGCAAGTCACATTCAATCATATTTATACATCATATCCTTTAAAACATCTGCAAAACTCAAAATATCAGCATCTATTTCTTTTATAGAAACTGATTTTTCTCTAAGAATAGGATTATTCAATCAAGTTTGTAAATTATATTCAGATCACATAAATTTAAATTTAATTATAAAAATTTAATTAAATATAAAAACTTTCTCTTGAAATTCAACTAAAAAATATTAATATGGAAACTAATGGCAATTTGGAGAGGTGGCTGAGCGGTCGAAAGCACCGGTCTTGAAAACCGGCGTCCCCTTACGGGGACCGTGGGTTCGAATCCCACCCTCTCCGCCATTTAATAAATAATCTAATTATGTATATTAAAAAAAGACATAAAAAAAACTTATTGAATATTAGCATATCAACATTAAGCTTGCTAGTACTAACATATTTTGTAATATTTGCTGAAAATTACGAAACTCAACAAAGAAACCACTGAGTAAGTGCATTAAACATTAATATTCAAGACAACAATAATAATCAACTTATACCTCTAAGTAATATTATAATAGAGGGTTTTTCTGATAGGTTTACATATATTGTTCAAGAGTGAGATAATTTATCTTCTATAGCTTCAAGGTTTTGAACCACATCAGATAACATAAAAAATGTTAATGAGTTAGATAATGATACAATACAACCTTGACAAAAATTAACTATATCTCAGGAAGAAGGTATTATTTATGAAATTGAAAATGAAAAAAATTTAAAAGATTTTTCTAGTGATTATTGACTAGAAATTGATTCATTAATGTCTATAAATTACTTTTCAGATGAAGATACCCAACTATCAAGCTGAATGGAGATATTTATACCAATATCAAAAGATAAAGCAGAAGAGGTTTGACTAATAGAAGACGATGAAGAAGTGATTACGCCTGCTCCATCAGAACAAGAAACACAGTGGCAAGAACCAACTTCAAGGGATTGAGAAGTTGTTTCAAGCTGGTACCACAATCCTCAGGTAAATAATTGATTTTATCCTGGTCACTGTACATGGTATGTTGCAGATGAGCTTTTTGAAGGAGATAGGCCATGGTGATGAAATGCAAGAGATCGGTATACAAATGCTAGCAATGCAGGATATGAAGTTTGACAATCTCCAAGAGAATGAGCAATAGTAGTTATAAGATATTGAGCATGATATTGGAGAGCATATTGACATGTTTGAATTGTTGAAGAAATTGATTATTGAAACAATCAAATTTTAATAAGTGACATGAACTATCAAGGAAGATTTATAGTTACACAAAGACGAATTCCTATGGATGATGAAAAAATAACCTGATATATTTACTACTAATTTTAAACTCCTTCAAACATGATTTTCAACAAAAAAAATAATTTTAAAAAAACAAGAATTAGCAATAAAAAAAAGATAACAAAAAATGCTAAAACTAAAAAAAATAAAAGCATTTTTTGAAAAACAAAATTTTTATTGTTATTTTCTGTTGTAGTAATATTGATACCTTGAGTAATATCAGGTTTTTGGTTTTATAATAATATTTGGACTCAACTGCCAGAACTAGAAGAAATGGAAGATATTTCCTTTTCTCAAACAACAACAATTACAGATAGAAATTGAGAAATATTGTATGAGCTTTTTGAAGAAAATAGAGAATATATAGAATTTGATGAAATATCAGAACATGCAATAAATGCTCTTGTGTCTGCTGAGGATCAGCACTTTTGGACAAATCCTTGAATAGATATAACTGGGATTATAAGAGCTGCAATTCATGATATTACACACTTATGACAAGATCTACAGTGAGGTTCTACTCTTACCCAACAATTAATTAAGAATGTATTACTAACTGATGATAGAACTATTGAAAGAAAGCTTCAAGAAATAGTTTTGGCTGTCCAACTAAATGATTATTTAAAAAGTAGTATTCAAGAATCTTATCAATGATTATCAGAAGAAGAGCTTGATAAAAAAGTAAAACAAAGAATACTAGAACTTTACACCAACTATATATTTTATTGAAACAATGCATATTGAATAGAAGCAGCATCTCAAACTTATTTTGGGAAGTCTGCAAAAGACCTAGATATTATACAATGAGCAATACTTGCAAGCCTTCCAAGATCACCATGAGCTGTAAACCCATACAATAATACAAATGTATTAATGGGAGAAATCCAAGTAGAAAAAAACAATGAAATTATTGATAAAACTCCTGAGTTAAAAGATAGTATAATAAATGAAATATCTAACAAGCTTGAAAATTTTGATGATAAGCTTATTCAAGATACAAGAGATGCAGCAAATCAAATAAGGGAATTATTAAGATTTGAAACTACAATTGATAATCAAACATACAATATTAGATATAATATGTGAAGAACTGATATAGTCCTTATGAGAATGTATGATGATTGATATATAACTCAAGAAGAAGCAATAGAAAGTCTTATAAAATGATTGGATTATGATTTTAACAAAAGTTCTGTTGACATAAAAGCTCCTCATTTTGTTTTTTTGGTTATTCAAAGACTCCAAGAAGAGTTTTGAGCAGAAACACTTTTAAAAGGATGACTAAATGTTAAAACCACCCTTGACTATAAAAAACAATTAATAGCAAAAGAAAGTATCAAAGAAAACATGGAGGCTGTAGAAGACATGTGATGAAATAACTCATCTATGATATATATGGATTCTGAAAATTGAGATATTTTAGCATATGTTGGAAGCAAAGATTACTGGAATGAAGAAATTGATTGAAATGTAGATATAGTAAAATCTAACAGGCAACCTTGATCAGCCCTAAAACCATTTGTGTATGCACATAGTTTTGATGAACATCCATTTACTCCAGATACACCAGTATACGACATACCTATGGAAATTGGTTCAAATGAACCTCAAAACTCTGATTGAAATTTTCAATGATTAATACCTATAAAAGAAGCTTTAGCTCATAGTAGAAACATCCCTGCTATACAAATGTTTTTTGCATTATGAGAACAGTCATGAATTCTAGAATTATTTGAATGACTTTGATTTACTACATTTGATGAAGATAGAGATTATTGATATCCACTTGTAATATGATGATGAGAAACAAGAATGATAGATTTGGCCAATGCATATGCACATCTTAGTAGTTGATGACAGCCATGAGAGATTAATCCAATAAAAGAAATTAGATCTCCAAACTGATCATTACTTTATAGAAAAAGTACACAAACTCAAGAAAGAGTGATTAGTGCATGAGCAGCATACTTAACTAATGATATACTATCTACAGCAGAAAACATGCCACCAGCCTGGAGAAATAATTTCTATATGTCAGGTTTAACTCTTTGAACAAAGACATGAACTTCAAATATTAGAAAGGACTGAGAAATACTACCAAGAGATTGATGGTTTGCATCTTATACTCCATCCCGTGTATCTGTGTTCTGGGCTTGAAATACAAGAGGAGAAGCAATGGATCCTTGAACTTTTGGATGACGGATAAATGCATGAGCTTGGAGAAAGTTTTTTGAAACATTACTTGAAGAAGAAAAAATAAGTGATGAAGACTTCCAAGAAGCAGGTAGTAGAAGCACATCTATATCTAAAATTACTTGAAAAAAAGCCAGTTCTGATACACCAACAACATTAATATCAAATACAAGATGAAACATCAGAAATATGCCAGAAGAAGAAGATACTAGTATACAGTCAATTCAAGTAGATTGACTATGTAACTGACAAATACACGAATATACTCCTGAATCTGATATAGAAACTGCTTACATAATATCACCAGAATCAGTACTACCAAACCAAAGAGACTTCAAAGATATAAATAAACGATGGGAAGAAGAATGAACCGAACAGTTTTCACAAAATCTTTGAAGAACTGTTTTACTAGAAGAACCTTCTCAGTATTGTGAAGAAAGAGAGAAAATACAAGAAATTTGAACAATAGAAGTTAACTGACAAGTAGAAATAAATGATGAAGAAATAGTTATACATTATGATATTGAAAGTCCATTTGAAATTAAAAATATGGAGATGTTATTTTGAGACAATATTATAAAAGAAAAAGAACCTAATGAAAAAACAGTTCAATGAGAATACAAGTTTTCAAAACCAAGCTGAGAAGATGGTAGCTTTGATGTTACAATAAATGCCACAGATGAGTTTAATTATGAAGATAGCTGGGAAGATATAGTAAATTTATGAAATCAATAAGTTTTAATAAAATTTAATAACTTATATTAAAAACTATTCACAACACTAGAAAACAAAAAATTATTAATAAGAGTCTACTTAAAATTCTGTATTTTTATATTTATTTATACTGTAAACAGGCTCTAAAAAAATAAAGATACAACAAATAACTATACTCAAACAAGGAACTCTTTATTTTATAATTAGAAAAAACTCCTCTAATACAATTAAAATCCTAATATTAACATAATTTTAAAATGTGGATAGCTCAAAACAAAAGCTTCCACATTTTTTTAAAATTATACAAAAAAATATTTGTAAAGCTCTAAAAAATAGAAAGACCCTCCCAAAGATTGTAACAAAGTTGAGGAGGGTCACCCTAGTCTTGTCCGAAACATTGATTTTATTATAAAAAAAGCTATAAGTATAGCATTTAAAATAATAAAATATATTTAAATATGGAAGGAATTAATGTAAAACAGATATTAGAAATAATACCTGATGAATTTATAGAAAAATTAGAAAAAAACTATAATGGACCCAATCTCTGGACCAGTATTTAAGGTGGATAGTTAACAAAATTGTTGAAAATTAGGCATAAGAAAATATTATAAATTAAATATTGTCTAGAGAGATTTAATTTATAACAAATCAATATTATGGGAAATAAGAGAAATAAGTACAGTTCCAAATTTAAACTACAAGTCATTACTGAACTTATACATGGTCATAAAACTCAATCTCAAATAACCAGCGAATATTGAGTCCATCCTAATCAACAAAACAGATGGAAACAACAATTTATAGAAAATGCTGAAAGTATATTTGACGACAAGAGAGAAAAAAACAATAAGGATAAAGAAAATGAAAAGCTAATTGAACATTTATATTCAAAATTATGAAAAGTCACTATGGAAAAAGAGTGGCTGGAAAAAAAAATTGGAGAATTACCTAACATATTCTGAAAAAATTAAATTAATAGAAAAGGATAACAAAGAAATATCTATTAATAAACAATCTGAATTATTATGAATATCTAAATCGAGCTTATATCATGAAAAACAGGTGTCAGATAAAGAAAAACAAATTATGGATAGAATTGATGAAATATACACAGAACATCCATATTACTGAAGTAGAAGAATTAAACACCAACTAAAAAGAGAGTGATTTAATGTTTGAAGAAAGAAAGTCAGTAGTCTTATGGCAGAAATGTGACTAACAGCTATATACCCTTGAAAAAAAACAAGTATACCTAATAAAGAAAATGAAAAATATCCATACTTATTAAGAAACCTAGAAATCACAAGACCAAATCAAGTATGGGCAACAGATATAACATATATCCGTTTAAAACATTGATGGGTTTATTTGGTAGTAATAATTGATTGGTATAGTAGAGCAATACTATCTTGGGAATTATCATTAACACTAGAGTCAGAATTTTGTATAAGTGCACTAAATAGAGCACTTGCATTATATGAACATCCAGAGATAGTTAATTCTGATCAATGAAGTCAATTTACAAGTGTAAGATATACAAACAAACTAAAAGAAAATGGAATAAAAATAAGCATGGATTGAAAATGAAGATGGATAGACAACATTATAGTAGAGAGAACTTTTAGGACTATAAAACAAGAAGAAGTATATATATATGATTATAGAACTCCATTAGAAGCATATAATTGTTTGCAAGAATATATTGATAAATATAATCAAGAAAGACTTCATTCGGCATTAAATTATAAAACTCCACGAGAAATATATTGATTATCTAAAGACATCAATATATTTAATACCACTGTCAATAGAGCACCATTTATTTATAATGTTTAATACAAATAAAATGTCACTACCTTAAATAAATGCATAAACTGGTCTTGAAAAAGGGTCCACTTATGTTTACAATGTCATTGGACTTCACAAGTAAGGAATAAAATTTTTTATTTTTCTAACACTAACAAACTATGATCGTGGAACAAAACATTAAATTCGAAACATTTGAGAAATTACCTGAAAGTCTGAAAGGTTTTTTCAAAACAATAAAAAAAGAGCTTCCAGAAATACTCCCCGATATTCTCGTTGGTATTTATGTTTATGGTTCAATATCATATAACGCTTTTGACCCTAAAAGAAGCGATGTTGATGTTGCAGCAATAATAAAAAGAAAACTTAATGAGGAAGAGATACAAAAGCTAACAAATTGGTATCAAACAAAACAAATGAAATCAAACAAGTGGATTAGTCGTTTAGAAATGGACTTTATAACATTAGAAAATATTACCACTAATATTAGCAATGATACAGAAACCACTCGTTTTGCTGGAAATAAATTAAAGGAAAAGGCGAATATGGACGGAGCTATTATGGATTGGGAAAATATAAGATCATGTGGAATTGTTTTGTACGGAAAAACACCTGATTCTTTTATTCCTGAAATCAACGAAGATTCTTTATTTGAAGCACTTATTGATAAGTTTGAGAATCTCAAGCAAAATATTCCTAAATGGCAAAACAATGATCTATGGAGTCAGGTGTTTATAGTAACTCAATTATGCAGAGTAATTTATGCTCTTGAGAATAATGGAAAACCAATATCAAAAAAACAAGCTACTCAATGGTGCAAAGAAAATTCGCCTTTTCAATTCAAAGATATGATTTCATTTGTTCTTCAAAATATAAACGCAGGTGGTGAACCAACCGTAAAAATAGTTTCAGAAAATTTGCCAGCTTTTGTAGCATACATAGATAAGCTTTTTTCTGAAAAAACGAAAAATCAAAAATTTTAACAATTTGTAAAAAAAGTTCATAGACAAATGAAAAATAAGGAAGGAATTTTTAAAAAACAGCAAGTATAACACTGAGTATCCGGTTCCGCAAAATGGACTCAATTAATTTTAAAAGGACTGTCCATTTTGTTCCACCCAAATTTTTGCCTGAATGTGCATATCTGAATGTCTTCCAATTAATAAACGAAAGTGCTAAAATAAATATAAATACTGAGAAATCCGGCAAAAAACTTCGGATACTCAGAAACGTAGATATTTCACTTTAAAAATATAATAAAATAAGGGATAATTAAACAAATGTGTTGATAAAATTAAGGGTTTTAGTAGTATAGAACTGTTTTTAGCCCTTAATTTTTATTATAATGAAAAAATTATGTAATAAATGTAATAGAAAATGAATAGTTAAAAATTGAAAAAGATCAGGTGTGCAAAGATTTTTGTGTAAATATTGTTGATATGTATTTGAACATGGAAATTATAAAAATAAAAAAAATTTAAATTCTGAGGAAATTTTTGAAAATTTTGTTAGAGATGACCTAAAATATCGTCAAATGTCACAAACTTTAGATCTATCTATAAGAAGTGTTCAAAGAATTATTGATGCTGCACCTTTTAAAAAAACTATTGTAATTTTATAAAACCTTGTACAGTTATAATTCTTATAGATACAACTTATTTTTGAACTAAGTATTGATATATGATATTTAGAGCACGATTTCCTGCAACTTGAGAATGAAAAAATCTACTTTGGTACAAAGTAGATTATGAAACAAATTATATGTATAAAAAATGAATAAAATATCTTCAAGATAAGTGACGAAATATTATTTGAATAGTTTGTGACTGAAGAAGATGATTGCTATGAGGATTCTGAGATATTCCAACACAAATGTGTCTAACTCATCAAAAATGAATAATAAGAAGGTATCTTACAAATAAACCTAGGATAGAAGCTAACAGAGAATTAAAAGAAATAGCAGATGATATATGAAAATGGAGCGAAGAAATCCTATATATACGATTAAAAGATTGGCACAGAAGAAATAAAGAATGGCTTTTTGAGAAAAATGAGAATAATAATTATAGACACGAGAGAACTATTAAAGCATACAAAAGTATCAAAAAGAACTTACCTGTAAGATTATATAGCGTTGTTAAAAATAATGTGTATACAAAATACTATTTATTTGATAACAAACTATGTAATGAATATACATAAAAATACAAGACTAACACCACTCCAGAGAAAAGAGGTCTGGGAATACTATAAAAGATGAATGAAGCCTAAGGATTTACATATTAAGTTCAATGTATCATTGCCTACCATATACAAGATAATAAAGAGAGCAAGAACTCAAGAGTTTTTACCAAGAAATTCTATCAATAATAGATTTAGAAACATTAGGCGATGATTACTTAGATTAGCTAAAATAGAATCTAAGATAATAGAAAAGAAAAACAAAGAAGCTAGAAGATACAATAAAAACTACCCTTGAGAAATGATGCATTTTGACACAAAAAAACTACCTCTTATAAGATGAGCAGCAAACAAAAAGTCTGAATACTTATTTGTATGAATAGACGACTATTCTAGAGAACTTTATGTAGCTATAATGCAAGATAAGACACAAGTATCTTCGTCTATGTTTCTTAGACAGGTAATAGATGAATGTCCTTACACTATTGAGTGTGTGTACTCAGATAATTGAGTTGAGTACAAATGAAATGATAAACATGAATTTGTTAAAGAGTGTGTAAAAAGCTGAATAAAGCAAAAATTTACAAAAGTTAGAACACCAAGAACAAATTGAAAAGCAGAGAGGGTTATAAGAACATTAATCGATATGTGGCACAGTAAGGAAGTTTTTAAGTCATCAGAACATAGAAAAATGTCTTTAAAAAGATTTGTAAATCGATATAACACTGTAAAGCCACATAAATGACTAGATAATAAAACTCCTTATGAAGTTATTGAAAAGTTCTATTACTGATAATTTTTTAACAACGCTACCTTTTCTTACAATTAATATTGTAATAAATAATTATAATTTTTCTCTAAACCATCTGTGTTCAACAAAGAAATTTCAATTGTCATAGTATATATAGGTACGAGTAGATGATACATTGTCTTCATTAACTTCAATCACTTCAATAACTTCTCAATCCATAACTTTGTTGAGTTCTTGATCTCAAATATAGTTTTCTAAAAGTTTATAAGTATCATTAATTCTATAATAAATCTGACTTCATTCAAAATGTGGTGTAATTTCTAACCATTTGTTTCAAGAACTTTCTTTCAGAGAAAATCTTGCTAAATTTATTTGTTCTCTAAAATTATAACTTACTTCATCTGATTCTAATCTGTATTGTTCATCCAATAAATACTGTACAATATAATCAAAGTCACTGACTATTTCGTGTCTATCCTGATTGTATTCGTATACATCTTGCTGAGTAAAATCATCCATATCTTTTTCCATATATTCATCTTCATACAAGGTTGTGGAAAGTCTTTGGGACACTGTTTCTCTTACTGTTTCTCTTTCTGACCTATTTAATAAATGTGGCTCAAAAGCAAAATTTTCATAACCATGCCTTATCAGATCTGCATGAACACTTGTTGCTGTGTTTATATTTAATTCGTCTCACACACTATCCAAGGTAATTGAAGCTGTAGGATTTCCTCTAACATTTCCAATTAAATTGTTTTCACCAATCCTTGCCCTAACAATTATATCTTTGTAATTAATATTTCAAGAATAGAAAGTATCTACCTCATCTCTTAGCTCATCAACATTAATTTCAAACTCTCATCTACGATCCGTTTCTGTAGAATATCCAATTCTTTGTCATCCAACTGATTCAAAAACTAAAGTTGCATCACCAGCATTGCCACTTGTTTGCAATTTTCCAGTTATTTTTTGGGGATCATCACT